>JAFVEW010000108.1 GCA_017475805.1 Synergistaceae bacterium
CAGAAAAAGACACGGCTTTAATTTTGAAGTTTCTTCATGAACTGGCTTTTTACGAGAAAATGATTGATGAATTTGCTGTAACTGAAGCAATGTTCCATGATTGGTTTTTCGTTAAAAAGAAGGCCGAAGTCATTTTTGTCTGCGAAGATGATAAAGAGGCTGGATTAGCTGTGTTCTTTTATAATTTCTCAACTTTTGACGGCGATCCCGGGATTTATATCGAGGATTTATTTGTCCTGCCTGAATACCGGCGCAAGGGTTATGGCAAATCGCTTTTCAAAAAAATTGCGGAAATTGCTGTCGAACGTCATTGCGGACGTGTTGAATTTATGTGTTTGAACTGGAATAAGTCCAGCGTGGATTTTTATCTTTCTTTGGGTGCGAAACAGATGAGCGACAGAACTCTGTACCGTGTTGACGGGAATACTCTGACTGATTTAGCTGAAATTTAGAAAGGAATTTTGATATTTTATGAAACGAAAAATTTTTTTATGCGCTTTTATTCTCGTTCTTGCGTTTGCAGGAGCGTCATTCGCTGAAATAATTTCAGGGCCTGATGTCGCTGTCGTTGACGTTGAAGGCGGAAAACTTCAAGGCTACATTCACGACGGAATTTTCACTTATCGTGGAGTTCCTTACGCCGAAGCAGAATTATTCATGCCGCCGACTAAATTAAAATCTTGGGACGGAATTAAAATGGCTGTAACTTATGGCTCTGTATCTCCGCAAGGAACTTCACAGGCTGAAGACATGTTCGCGGCTCACTGGTATTGGCCTTTATGGGAAATAAGAAATTATCCGCAAAGCAATAACTGTCAAAATCTCAACATCTGGACACCCGGACTTGATGACGCTAAACGCCCCGTAATGTTTTGGATTCATGGAGGCGGTTACATGGCTGGCTCTTCGAGTGTTGAAGATATTTATGACGGTGAAAATTTATCGCGCAAAGGCGACGTTGTTGTCGTTTCCGTAAACCATAGATTAAACGTTTTAGGCTTTCTTGATTTATCTGCTTACGGCGAAGAATATAAATATTCAGGAAATCTTGGCGTAATGGATTTAGTAGCAGCTCTCGAATGGGTGAAAGCTAATATCTCTAAGTTCGGCGGCGACCCTGACAACGTTACTTTATTCGGGCAGTCAGGCGGAGGAGCAAAAATTCTGACTCTCATGGCAACACCTGCGGCTAAAAATTTATTTCATAAAGCTATCGAACAAAGCGGAGCAGTTGAACTCATGGGAATAACTTTACCTGAACAAAAAGCATCACGGCGTGTCGCTGAACTCACGCTTGAAAATTTGAACATAAAACCTTCAAACGTTGCAGAATTAAAAAATATTCCTTACGAAAAATTAAGAGATGCAGGAGATAAAGCAATGGCTCAAGCAATAAAAGAAGGCTATAAAATCTCTTCATGGTCGCCCGTAAAAGACGGTGATTATATTCCTGTTGACCCTGTCGAAGGCGGTTTCCCTGAGCAGGCCAAGAATATTCCTTTATTAATAGGTTCATGCCTGAATGAATGGCAAACAGTTCCTTTATTTGCGAACATGGCCGTAACTCAAAGCGACAATAAAAATTTCTGGACTGACGCTCAAATAGGCGAAAAGTTACGCGAAAAATACGGCGACAAAGCTGATGATATAGTCAAAGAATTTACAAAGGCATATCCGAATAAAAAAGAAGTTGACGCTCTTTATGTTGATACATGGCTCAGAACGCGCGCGAAGAAAACAATGAAAATTAAAGCTGCTCAGAACGGTGCACCCGTTTACGCTTATGTTTTTACATGGGAAACTCCGATAATGGGCGGTTACGCTATGTCTTACCACTGCTCGGAATTGCCTTTCGTGTTCAATAATATTGCTCGTTCAGAAATGGCTACAGGCGGCGGCGAAAAAGCTCAGGCTCTTGCGGATAAAATGAGCCAAGCATGGATAAAATTTGCTCGCACAGGCAACCCGGGCTGGGAGGCTTTTACTAACGATAAAGGCGCGACGATGATTTTCGATGACGTTACTGAAATCACGTATAATCACGACGACGATTTAATGAAATTATTGGAGGCGG
Source organism: Synergistaceae bacterium (assembly GCA_017475805.1). Next base: position 2,075 of record JAFVEW010000108.1, read on the forward strand.
ACTATGAATATTAAGCCTGACCCTAATAAAATTTTCCCGTTGAAAGGCGTTAATAATCTAATTAACGTCAAGCCGGCTATTAAAAATCCTAATATTATCGTCGGAGATTTTACATATTTCGGCGATTTAGATTTTGAAAAACATGTAACTCATCACTACGATTTTATAGGTGATAAATTAATCATCGGGAAATTTTGTCAGATTGCGGCGGGCGTAAATTTCATAATGAACGGTGCTAATCATCAAATGAACGCGGTATCTACATTCCCTTTTTATATTTTTGAAGGCTGGGAACAACAGGTACCGCCTTTATCTGAAATGCCTTTGAAAGGCGACACGATTGTAGGCAATGACGTTTGGATAGGACAAAACGCTGCGATATTGCCGGGAGTTCATATTCATGATGGAGCGATTATCGGCTTAAACAGCGTCGTCGCTTCTGATGTTCCGCCTTATACAATCGTTGCTGGCAATCCTGCAAGAGAAATCAGAAAAAGATTTGATGAAGAACTTATTAATCTTATGCTCGAATTTCGATGGTGGGATTTGAGCATAGAAGAAATTAACTCTTTAATCCCTATTTTGACATGCAGCAATCTCGAAAAAGTTAAAAATTTTATTAAGAAAAGATTAGAGGAGAAAAATTAAAACATGAAAATTTTTTCTATTATTTGCTTGTTACTTTTACTTTTTAATTTAACTGAAGCACAGGCGAGCGTTAACGAAAAAACAAAAATTTCTGACGTTATTAATAACCCTGCGTTTGAAAACTTCGGACGTTTAATTTTTCCAGTGAATGAATATTATTATGACGGCGATACTTTAGAAAATTTGAGCCTCACATGGTACGGAAATCTCAAACCTGCTCGCACTGTCGAAATTATTAATTACATGCTCGAACAAGTTAATAGAGGCAAGAAAATTTTTTATTCTATCTATCCTGAAAATGACCCGCGTTCAAAAAACACAGGATTATTTTTCTTTCGTGGCAAAGCAGGAAATAAATTTGCAATCTGTAACGCTGGTGGAGGCTTCGTCTTCGTTGGAGCAATGCACGACAGCTTTCCTCACGCTCTCGAACTTTCAAAGAAAGGTTACAATGCTTTTGCCTTGATTTATCGTCCCGGAGCTGATACAGCCTGCGAAGATTTAGCACGAGCTATAGCTTTCATTCATGAAAATGCAGAAGAATTAGAAGTTGACGTGAAAAATTATTCACTTTGGGGAGGCAGTGCAGGCGCAAGAATGGCTGCGTGGCTTGGCTCTTACGGTACAGAGGCATTCGGCGAGAAAAAATATCCGCGTCCTTCGGCTGTGATTATGCAGTACACTGGACTTTCTGAAGTAACGGGCAACGAACCGCCGACCTATAACTGCGTAGGTACGAATGACGGCATAGCTAGTTATCGCACTATGCAGAGTCGAATTAATAAAATTAAGGCTAACGGCACTGATACAGAAATAGAAATTTTTGAAGGCTTGTCTCACGGCTTCGGGCTTGGCGAAGGTACGATTGCAGAAGGCTGGCTCGATAGAGCTGTGAATTTTTGGGAACGACAAAAACTAAGCGGTGAGTAGTTTTTTCAGCCCTTTAGCCTCAATGCTAAGCCGACGAAAACTCTATCGACGATGTCTGCATTATCGGCAAGAAATTGGTATAGCCGCCCTGTTTCGTCGCGCCATTGACGCTCAAATTTTGAGACAGGAATAACGCCGCTGGAAATCTCATCGCCTATCAAAATGGCATTTCTTAAA
>JAFVEW010000109.1 GCA_017475805.1 Synergistaceae bacterium
ATCTCGCTTGCATTGATGACGCTCTTAGCCGTCTCTGCTCCGTGAACTGTTGTTGTAACTACGAGAGCTAATTTTTTCTGAGCATTTCTCTTTTCAGGCGCGGCGTTGTGTTCGTTCATGATTGAAGCGATTTCTTCAAGCGGCAGGAAAGTATAGAGCTTCAATAATTTTTCTACGTCTCTATCGTCAGTGTTGAACCAGAATTGATAGAATTTATACGGACTTGTCTTAGCTGCGTCGAGCCACACAGCTCCGGCTTCGGTCTTTCCGAATTTCGTTCCCGACGACGTCAATAACAAAGGCTGAGTTAATCCGAAAACTTCATTGCCGCTCGTTCTTCTGATATAGTCAGCACCGGCTAATAAATTTCCTTGCTGATCATTGCCGCCCATCTGTAAACGACAGCCGTAATGTTCATTAAGATATTGAAAATCCATAGCCTGAAGCAAAACATAAGAAAATTCTGTGTAAGAAATTCCTTTTTCAGGGTCTTCAAGACGCGAACGAATATACTCACGAGCAATCAAATTATTTATCGAGAAAAATTTTCCGATGTCGTGGAGGACTTCAAGGAATGTAACTTTTGAAAGCCAATCGTAATTATTTAATAAAAGCGCAGAATTTTTGCCGCAATCGAAAGTCAAAACTTTCTTAAGCTGAAGTTTTACGCCTTCAATATTATGCTGAACGGCCTCAAGAGTGATTAAATTTCTCTCTTTACTCTTGCCTGAAGGATCGCCGATTAAACCAGTGCCGCCGCCCGCAAGAGCTATGGGTCTATGTCCTAATCTCTGAAGCCAGCCTAAAGCCATCAACGGAATTAAATGTCCGACGTGAAGACTGTCAGCCGTCGGGTCAAAGCCTACGTAAGCCGTAACCATTTCTTCATTCATAACTTGTTCGAGTCTTTCGGCATTCGTACACCATTCAAAATAGCCGCGCCCTTTCAAAACTTCAAAAGCATTCATAATAAAAATTTTTCTCTCCTTATTAATGAATTAATGAATAATTATTTATAAAATTTTTAATCCGCCGATTTTTTTATAAACATCGCCGCGTGAACCTGCCATAATTGAATTAACTATTACTACCATTAATTCTTCATCATACGTAAATATTACACGCCATTTTCCGAGCCTCATTCTATAATATTCACCCTGTTTGCCTTTAATAGGCTTCACGTCGATTTTTTCAGGGTGTTCGCCCGTAAAAAATTCTTCTGCTGAAACCTCATATTGTCGCTGGATGTCTTTATGTTTATCAAAAAATTTTTTTGCATCTTTCTCGTAACGAACACGTACTTTAACTCTTACATCTTTTGTCATACGTAAATTACACTTTCAGCCACGACTTCATGATCTTCTTCGGTCATGCTATCTATATAGGCTAAAATTTCCGCTGACTCTTCGGGGTCAGCTTCCTCAAGATTTGCAAGACGTTGATGAATCATTTCTTTTTTCTTTCGTAATACTTCGTCATATTCTACGGCGTACCTTATTATTTCGCGGACATAATCAGCGACTGACATTTTATAAAAAGCTGCTATCTCTTTTATTTTTGCAATCTCCTCAACATTCAAAGCCGGCACAGACAAAAAAATTTCCCCTTTCGCGTTATCTTGGGGAAAATTTTAGCACGACTTAAGGCGTCAGAGATTAATTTTCTATTTTGAATTTGTTGCCATATCAAACAGAACAAAGCTCAAAAATAATGCCACAGCTTCAGCTATTACGATCGAGATTATAAAATACAAGCCGAGCCACGAAAGGACGCCAAAAATTAACGCTCCGACGCTGAACGCAAACATCAACGACAAAAAAGCATAAATCGCAATTTTTAATATCGAATCGCGATTTTCAAGCGTAAGAGACGCTCCGATTAATCCTATGAAACCAACAGCAAAAGTTTTCAAAATAAAATAATTCATACTGGCGATGTCTTCTGCATAAACATAAAAATATCGAGCAAAAAATAATAACATCAACGCACCGATAATGGCTTGAGGAATATTTAATACCCTCATTGGCTCTCCGGCTTTGATAGCTGCGACATGAGAAGGTTTAACCGTCCCGGCTCCGATAGCTTTGATTTCTTCTTTGCTTGATGACAAAGCGCGAGTAATTTCATGATATTTTCTTTCGGAAGACTCTTCTAAATTTCCATTCTTCGATAAAATCGGAGTGTATATCACAGCTTTAACTGTCCCAGCGAGCGAGAAGGCCACCGCCATTATATCTTTGTCTTCTTTAGTGAATTTTTCAGCAGGAATCGGCTTTGAACTCATAGCCCCCAAAAATCCGGCGCGTTTTGAAATAACCTCTTCAAGTTTTGCCGTCGCCATCGCAAAATATTCGTTGCAATCCTGAAGCAAAGTGTCGAACATTTCCGAACGTTTTTTAATAGCGTTGCATAAAGTTTCTGACGTTTTCATTTTTGAGACGGCTGCTTCGGCTTCGGCGTACATCGTTTGAGCTTTTTCTAAATTTTCATCGGCCTTAGTGCTTGCTGAAAATGCTGTGAAGAAAACCACAGGCCCTGCTATAATGCTGAGACCGGGCAAAGTAAAAGCCCCTAATCCTGCTAAACTCGTCAACGCTACACCTGTTGCTATTCCAGCCGTACCGCTTCCAAAATTACCGTCAATTTCAGTCATGTTACGAAGTTGCAAAGCATCTGCAGGCTTAATTGAAAATTTTTTAATTTCTTCAAGTCCTGGAGTGTCGTCAAGCTGAATATGTTTAACACGGTCAAAAGATTTAAGAAAACGCGCCATTGAATTTTGCAAAACTTCTTTCTTGTGTTCGTCAAGTTTACGAGCGGAACTCATAGCATTGTTTTTTGCAGACTCAAGTGAAGATTTTGCTTTGTTGTAAATCCCTTGAGCTTCGTTTGCGATTCGTTGAGCTTTCTCGTTAGTTTCTTTTGCGACGCTGTGTCCGGCCGCGCCAAGTAGTCCTAACGCTGCAGCTCCGACTAATAAAGGTAGAGCCATAATAAATTCCTCCTATAAGATAACTGTGCCGATAGAATCATCAGCAAGAAAATCATCAAATTCTTCTCTGTTTTCAAAGTAAACTTTTCCGCCTAATTTTCGAGTTATTTTATTTGCCGCGCTAATCATTCCGTCAGCGTCGCTATTTATGAAGGCGTGGCGCATTTGAGTGAGAGCATCATCGAAACAAGTTTGATATTCATGAAAATAATTTGCTAAATAATTTTCGAGTTCAGCTCTGAAAGCGTCTTCTTGCTTGACGGCCTCGTTATATTCGGCGATTAATCTTAAACGTTCTTTGTGTTCAATGTCTTTGCGGTTAAGTTCGTCAATGAAACCGTGAATTAATTTATTCGTCAGCACCGATCCGACAAGAGCACCGATTGCCGCTCCTACGACAGGCACAGGAATCAAAGTTTGGCCGACAGCCATTCCATAACCTGCCGAAGCAAAATTTAAGCCGCGCTCGCCGACTTCTAAAATAAATTCTTCGGTGTTAATGTCGCCGGACGCATAACGTTTCAAAGTTCCTCCGAAAGTCATAACGGCTGTAACAACTTGGCCTGGTACGTTTGATTTTGCGAGAGCTTTTATAAATTGCGATGATGAACTTGAAAGCGTCTGTGATAAAGTCGTGAGGCCGCCACTGACGAGATAGCCCGTAGCAGCACCCGCACCGCCTGTTTTAGCTGTATCGGCTAAGGCTTCTCCGACGGTTTTCTCGCCTTTGAAGACGGCTAAGGCAT
>JAFVEW010000110.1 GCA_017475805.1 Synergistaceae bacterium
ATAGCAGATATTCCTCCAAGCCTTAAAAATATTTTCAATGAGCTTGAGAATGATAATGATGTAGATTTTGAAACACCTTCGACTACTTGTTTGAAAACTTGGGCAGATCAGGGTGTATTACTCTTGAATACGAGATTAACTTTGGGAATAAAAAATCTAAGGTGGCAGAAATTTATAGATGCGGTAATTCGTATCCTTAATGATGAACATTCTAAAAGAGTAGTTTTCGTCTTTTTAGGCAAAAAGGCTGTCAAAAAAAGAAAAATAATAATCAATGCTCCAGAAAAGCATAAGATATTATTGGCTTCACATCCCAGCGATCAAGGCTTCAAACAAAATTTAACCGAAAATGGAAGAGAAATAGCAAAACCTTTTTTCAATTCTCATTTGTTTTCTAAAGCAAATAATTTTCTGAAAGAGAAAGGCATTCCACTAATCGATTGGAGGCTCTAAAATGATGACACTGCCACTTACCCGTCATGCAGTCGCAAAACACCCTTTGTTCAGTTCGTTCAAAGTCGATTATTTATGCTCTCTTGAATATTTCCTGCGGAAATACGGCGAGAATAATATTCAGGCACGGGAAAATTTCAAAGTTTACGAGGCAAAATTATCTTCAAAAAATCCTTACTCATATTGCGGTGATGAAAAAGCTCTCGAAATTATACGCTCATTCTTGGGGACAAAGTTTGATGTCTTGACCGTACATTACAGGCGTTACCGGGCTTGTTTACTTATGGATTGTCTTTTTATGCTGTGTTATTCTGACCCCGATAAGGCTCAAAGAATTTTAGATGATTTTTGCAGTCTATCAGTTAAAAGATACCATAAACTTTTTTACAGGTTGTTCGATTATCTTTACGCCGGAAATCATTCCGAACCGTTCAAAGGTATCAGCCACATAAAACATCAAGTAGAATGTTGGAACGCAGAAAAAATTTTTGAGCGTAAACCGCTGCGTAAAGTTGTATTCACGGCAACAATGAGTGCAGGAAAATCAACGATAATTAATGCTCTCATTGGGAAGAAAATAACTCGGACTCAAAGCGAGGCTTGCACAGGCAAAATTCACTATATTTACAACAAACCTTATGAAGACGGGTTCACGGCAAAATGGGAAAACGCTCTAATAATGAATGCTTCTGAAGAACAGCTTATGAATTACGAAGGAAATCATGATACCGTTAGAGTATGGACATATTTTCGTTCGTTTTTATCTGATAAGTTCAGTTGGTGTCTTATTGATACGCCGGGTGTTAATTTTTCTCTCAACTCCGAACACATGAACATCACACGCAGAGCTATTGAGCATGAGGCATGGGACTATTTAGTTTATATCGTAAACGGCGAATATCCCGGAACTAATGACGATAAAAATCATCTTGAGTATGTATTTCAGCACGTGCCGGAAAGTAAAGTAATTTTCGTATTGAATAAGCTGGATCGTTATAGCGCAGAAGATGATTCAATTCCAGACGCTGTTAGGAAATTGCGGAATGACCTTGAAAAAATTGGCTTCAAGAATCCCGTAATATTGCCAATTTCAGCTTATACCGCTATGCTTGCAAAAAAATGTATTTTCAGGACTGAATTTAATTCAGATGAGGCTGACGAGTTCGATTTCCTGCGCCGTAAATTTATGAAAGCTGAATATGATCTTTCAACTTATTCAACAGGATTAACGGAGCTTGATAAAAATCAAAGGTTTAATATTCCGAAAAGATTTCTTGAAAGAAAAAATCCTTTAGAGCCTGACTGCTATAAGTTGCTAATAAACAGCGGCTTTTTCGATTTTGAAAAAATTTTAGGTTCAATGCCTGACTAATTTATCATAGAGGTGATAAATAAAATGATTGAAGTTTTTATCAAATATAACCCTTATAAACTTGAAACTGAAGTAAAAACTAACAATGAGCACGTAAAAGACAACAGTCCTTTCCGTGAAATAGCAGAAAAAGAAAAACGCTTGCAGGACTGGATTGAAAATTTGCCCGAAATGCTCAGGGAAGAATGCAATGACAGGGAGTATCACATTGTGTTTCACGGCATAACGCCCGATTTTGAAGATTTACAGCTCATCGCCGAAAACGCAAAAAAAGACGGCTTTAACATTACGTGCGAGCATATTCCAGCTACCGAAACGGAAGCAAAAGAGCCTGTTATCCGTCAGATTTTTGAGGATATTCAGAAAGGCCCGTTTGATGAACTCAAGCAGCCTGATTTAATTCGTGCTTTTGAGAGCGCAAGAAGTGATGATTTTCCCGTGAATGTTATCGCAACAATGAGCGCAGGGAAATCTACCCTTATTAACGCACTGTTAGCCCGTAAACTCATGCCTTCAAAGCAGGAGGCTTGCACCGCGACTATTACTGAAATTAAAGATTGCGATCTCGAAGATTTTAGAGCAGTTGTTTATGACAAAAGCGGTAAAGTCATTGAAGAAGTACCAAGTCTGACTTACGAGGTTATGCAGAGGCTCAATGACAGCAAAGAAACCTTTGAAATTGACGTTGAGGGCAAAATTCCTTTCGTTGTTTCAAAAGATATTTCTCTCGTGCTTGTTGATACGCCCGGTCCTAATAATTCCCGTGATGAAGGACATAAAGCAGCTTCGTTCAGAATGATTGACCAGTCCTCGAAAACTCTTGTGCTTTATATTCTGAATGCTTCTCAGCTTGCAATAAACGATGATAATACTTTGCTCTCTGATGTAGCGGCAAGTATGAGCGTTGGAGGTAAACAATCCAAAGATCGTTTTATTTTCGTTGTAAACAAACTTGATGATTTCAGAATGGGAGAAGACAGCGTTGAGAGTGCGCTTAAGAAAGTCAAAACTTATCTTGAAGATAAAGGCATAACAGACCCGAATATTTTTCCTGCTTCTGCTTTAACTGCTCTCAATATCAGGACAATTCTCAAAGGTGTAGATTTAAGAAATTTTGATCCTGATACTGCTGATGACGAAACCTACGAGGCTGTCGGGAAAATTCGCAAATTCAACCGTAACGCAGGATTGCATCTTGAAACATTTGCTACGCTGACTCCGAGCCTTCAAAGAGAAATCAACGAAACTTTGGAGCGTGCAAAGAAT
>JAFVEW010000111.1 GCA_017475805.1 Synergistaceae bacterium
GCAAGCCCTTTGGATTTAATTCAAAATAAAATGTATGGCCGTCTTCCATTTGAACGCGCTTGATGTCCCAAATTTTTTCGTTGATCTCCGCAGTTTTTGAAACCGGATTGAACCACTCGCTGATATTTTTCCCGACCGTGTCCAGTCGTTCAATTTTAAAAAGCTTCAACATTTCTTCGCTGATGTTCAAAACTCTGCCTGTCTCGTCAGTGATGATGAATTTTATCGGAAGCTTCTTGATGTCATTTTCAATTTCGACGGGAACAATTTTATTTCGTTCGGTCTCGGCTTGATTATATTCAACAACAAGAGCAGCCGCTCCGCACACAGCGATTATCACGCCGAGCCATTGAAACATTCTCGCGCCGTAAGCAATAGACATCGGACAAAGCAAAATGCCCTGAGCTAAGGCCTCGAGAGGAATTAACCCAACCCCGAAGCCGTTAGCTATGAACATTCCGTATAAAACACTGAGCACTATGAAAATCAGCCACGACATTCCCCATATAGATAAATCGACCTCGCCGACGATGCTTCCTTCGCCCATAGTTCGGGCAAGCATAATCGTAAAAATCGCTATGACAGGAGGAAACGCGACCCACTTCAAAAAATTATTCTGTCCCATTTTTAATTCTTATCTGTAGAGTAATTCTTCGCCGCTCGGATAACTTAATTTATAGTCAACGATAATCGGCATTGTTGCTCCTGCCGGGACTGTAATTTCCCAAGTTAAACGATTTTCAGCGTCGCGCTCTTTTTCTTTCGGTTCGATTTTATTGACTTCGAGTTTAATTTTTTCGTCAGTCGGTATCGGCAGTCTATCTTTGACGGTGATAACGCGATCTTCTTTCGTGCCGTTTGTAATTTCAAGTTTATAGCCGCTGTTGAAGACTCCGCTGAACCATGAAACGCCCGTTTTTTCGACTAAGGCATTTTTCTTGACCGTTATAGCGTCGGCATAGCCGAATGGAATTTCTTTTTGAGTTTCATATTCGCCGATTTTAATTTTGCCTGTGGTTGCTCCGTCAACTCTAAGTTCAGCCGTAGCTGGAATTAATTTATCGCTGCTCTCGTTCATTTTAGCGATAAGCCAAGCGTTATTTCTTTGTTCAGGGATCATCGTAATTACGAGATCGCCGTATAATTTAATGTCGCCTATGAAAAGTTCGAGTTCTCGTTCAGAGCCGTCGCCGGGCAATTCGCCTTCAGCGTCGATAGTTCTATCTGCTAAAGTCTCTTGAACAGAGGAGGCATGAACTCTTGCGGCTTCAAGTTCACCGTAATCTGCTTCTTCTTCGACTGCAGTATCTTCCATCATCATCATGCTTGAGTCTGCCATTCTTGCGGCGGATTTATACATCATGTTATTACGGGCAAAACTTGCTGTGCCGAGAGTAGCTATTTTTTCTTCTTTAGGCTTAATTCCGACCTTCAAAGGAGTAAGAACGGGCGTTGTGATTCGTTCGTCCGGCGTCTTGGTGTGAAGAATAATGTCGCCGTGCTTATAATCGAGACCTGTTTTTTGCGAGGCTCTGACAAAAAGCTCTGTCGAAATTTTCCCGGTGCTTGAGTCAAGGTCAAGGACGTAACGAGGCTGCCATGCAGCTGCATTCGTGAACGCAGTAAATTCTACATCGTCGGCGGCTTTGCCTGTGATAAGGATATAAGACGAGTCGCCCTGAGGTCTTCGCGAATTTAATTCGTTTTTCAGAGTTTTTAATTTTGCCTGCTCGTCGCTGATTTCTTTTTTAAGACTCACTAATTCGTTTTCAGTGTCGAGTCTCAAAGCCTGAGAATCTTTAATGTAAGTTAATAATTCTTCGGGCTTGGATTTTTCAGGCTTAAGATCGTCGAGCATCTCGAGTGTCTGTTCAAAGGCCGTGCGCTTTGCGGTAAGTTCAGCGATTTTATTTTCGAGTTCGTCAACTTGATTTTTAATTTCTTCAAGCTGAGAAGGAATCCAGCGATCACGATTAAAAACTTCGACCCTAATATCACCTTCAATGAAGTCAGGATTTAATGCTCTAATCGAATCGGCTTGGAATGAGCCGGGCAAGACGGCTTTGAAATTTCCATCTGAGTCGTAAGGTTCAACTTTGAAAGAAAATTTTGCACCGCCGGGATAAAAATTAATTTCCGTGATTGTGTCCGTGTAGCTTTCCGGGACTTCGAGTGCTTGAGAAAAATTAGCACTGCTGAAAATCGCTGACAAGATAGCCAGTGAAAAAATAAAAATCTTCATAAATAAATTCTCCTTCCGACAATAATAAAATATTATTAATTTAATTCCTTATTTTTGAAATTATAATGTATAATCGAAAAAAAATTTTACGCCCGCGTTTGAATTTTATAAAAAATTATTTTTTAGGGTGTAAAATTTACCTGACAAAAAATTAAAAGGGGCGAAAGGGATTTTATGACCGACGAGCCATTCAGGAAGAAGGCTATGTGTGTCGGCTTGCCAGTATCACATCAATAAAATTTGAATATTATGAAGCATATCGACGGAGCGAGAAGAATAAATTATTTGACCGGGAGGCTTACGACCCAATGGATCGACTTTTAATAGATTTTTCACAAGTATATGGACAAAACGAACCTCAAAGAGCAACGAGGAGCGTTTATAACACTCAAGCATCACCACTAAAAGACCCCGACAAAACGCAGGAAACTCCGCGTATTTCGTTCGAGGATATGCTTTCAAACTCAATCAAAAACGTAAATAATCTTCAATTAGAAGCTGAAAAAAAAGTTCGAGATATGGCACTCGGGGACGTCGATGATATTTCCGAAGTTGTTTTAGCATCGTCGAGAGCAGATACAGCTTTAAGACTCGTCATGGAAATGCGAAATAAATTCCTTGACGCTTATCAGGCCTTATCGAGGATAACAGGCTAAACTTTGCGCTAAAAAATCATGGACAGTCTAAGACGCTGGTTAGCCTCGTTCTTAAATTTCTGGGCCGCGTTAAAGCTTTGGCAAAAAGCGTCAATAATCTTAGCTATTTTATTTGTTTTTGGCGGACTTGGTGCTTTAATTTTTATGACAGGCACCACGAACTACGAGCCCTTATATGCCGGCCTTGAAGTTGCAGATCAGGCCGCTATTGTTGATTACTTAAAAGAAAATAATCTGCCTTATCGACTCGACTCTAAAGCAAACGCTATTTTAATGCCAGGCAGCGCGGTTTATGAAACTCGTTTGACACTTGCTCAAATGGGCTTGCCTAAAGGCGGAACGACGGGCTTTGAAATTTTCGATGACTCGAAAATGGGCATGAGCGAATTTCAGCAGAGAATTGCTTACATGCGCGCAATAGAAGGCGAGTTAGCTCGAACGATTGCACAGATGGCCGCAGTTGAAAATGCCCGAGTCAGTGTTGTTATCCCTGAGCAAAGATTATTTTTAGAACAGCAGAAGCCTTCGACAGCTTCTGTTTTATTAAGATTAAGACAAGGCGCAACGATCGGGCCTACACAAGTTAAGTCTATTATGCACTTAGTCGCTCATAGCGTTGACGGTCTCACTCCTGACTCAGTTACAGTCGTTGACACGAACGGACGAATATTATCCGACATGATTTCGGATAATATGTTCATGTATAACCCTGACGGGACTAATTCAGTTACTTCCGTTCAAAGAGAGCTTGAAAGACAACATGAACATGAACTTGAAAATAAAGTTCGCGTTATGCTCGAACAAGTTTTTGGACCAGGCTCGGCTGTAGTCAGAGTTAAAATTGATTTAGATTTTGACAAGAAAACAAGTTCTTATGTTGAATACACTCCTAACCCTGAGACAGGAACAGGCGTCCCACGAAGCAACGAACGTCAAGAAGAAAGTTATACAGGTCAGGGGAATCCAGTCAACGGAAATCCCGGAACGACGACAAATATTCCCGGTTACGCTATCAACGCTAACACTGTTGAAAGCGAATATAACCGTTCAAACGCTACAACTAACTATGAAATTTCAACAAGAAAAGGCGATCAAGTCGTAACGCCCGGCGGCGTACGAAGATTATCAGCTTCAGTCTTAATTGATGATAGAAATAACGATATTACAGAAGAAAGACTCGAAGCGTTGCAGGAAGTAATTTCTTCAGCAATCGGCTTTAACAGAGAGCGCGGAGACAGTCTCGTCGTTCGTGCTATGAGATTCTCGACAGCTTTTGCTGACTCTATGGCTGAACAAATGCGGCAGGATAGAATGTGGAAATTAATCTACGGTTCTATCGCGGCTGTATCGGTGTTATTAGTTCTTTTGATAGCATACCTTGTTTGGAGAAGAATGCAGCGTGCGAAACTTGCCATTCAGGAAATTGAAGCTGAGGGTAAGAAAGTCCCGACGATTCAGGAAATGCTCACGTCGCCTGACTTGCTTGCGTTCCAGGGTGAAATGGCGGTGCTTGAAGAACAGCTCAAAGCCTACGCTAAGAGCCATCCTGATGAAATCGCAACACTTGTTAATGAATGGCTATCAGCTGAAAATTAATTTTATAAAGGAGTGCATGACATGCCCGCAGAAAAAAGTGATGCTAAAGGTCTGACAGGCCGAGAAAAAGTTGCAGTCTTAATGGTTGCACTCGGGGCTGATGTAGCTCCCGAAGTTTATAAAAGACTCGACGATTCTACGATCGAGTTAATTACGCTTGAAATAGCGAATTTAAGAAAGGTATCGCCCGACGTAAAACTCAGTGTCTTAAAAGAAGCTCAAGAGATATTAATGGCACGTGAGTTTATGGCGCGCGGAGGTGTTGAATATGCAAGAGATGTTCTTGAAAAAGCTCTTGGCCCGGAGAGAGCTGCTTCGTTGCTTGCGAGAATCACAGCAAGTTTACAGGTCAAGCCTTTCGATTTTATGAGACATACGGACGCAGGCCAAATTCTTGGCTTCATTCAGAACGAACACCCGCAGACTATTGCTTTGATTCTTTCTTATTTAGAGCCTCCGCAGGCTGCTATGATTTTGAGCGGTTTGAATCCTATTTTGCAGGCCGACGTTACAAAGAGAATTGCAAACATGGACAGAATTACGCCTGAAGTTTTGAGGGAGGTTGAGCGCGTGCTTGAACGAAAATTAAGCAGCATTATGGGACAGGACTTCACAGTTGCTGGCGGTATCGATGCCGTTGTTGCCATTGTCAACAGTACTGACAGAGCTACAGAACGCAACATTATGGAATATTTAGAAGAAAACGATCCCGAACTTGCCGAAGAAATTAAGAAGAGATTATTCGTGTTCGAGGACTCCATGCGGCTTGATGATAGATCACTTCAGCGCGTGTTGCGTGAAGTTGACATGAAAGAACTCAGCTTGGCTCTCAAAGGTGCGACAGAAGACCTCAAAACGAAATACCTCAAGAATATGTCGAAACGTGCGGCGGAAATGTTGCAGGAAGATATGGACTTTATGGGACCGGTGCGCGTGAAAGACGTCGAAGAAGCTCAGCAGAAAGTCGTAAATATTATTCGCGGCCTCGAAGAACAAGGCGAAATAGTCATAGCGTCTGGCGGAGGAGACGATATGATTGTCTAACGTCGCTCATCAGCGCGTGCTGCGAACAGTCAGACTTTTGCCGCAAGCTGTAAAAATCGGTATTCTTGAAAGTGAAATTAAACAGTCAGGAACAAAACCTCCTGAGCAGAAACAGGACGCTCCCGCGCTTAAAACAGAAAGGAAGCCCGCACCGCGTCCCCCTGTTGCTGGGGTTCATGTGAAAATGCCTGAGCAAAATTCAAGAGAAATTGCCGAGTTGACAGCTCAAATTAAAGCCTTGACTAATAGCCTAAGCAACGCCGAAGTAGCAAACGTTGAATTAACAGAAGCAAAGAAAAAACTTGAAAGCGAAATCGGCGGCATTAAATCAGACTACGAAAAACGCAGAAAGACTCTTGAATCCGAAGCTCAAGCTAATGCTAAAAAAATTGCCGACCAAGCCAGAGAAAAAGCCTTAGCCGAAGGTCAAGCCAAAGGCTATGAAGAGGGATTAAAAAAGGCTCGCGAGGAAATCGAACAGGAATATTTGCAGAAATTTTCAGGGCTCGCAGGAGTTATTGACGGCGTCGGGAAAAAATTAGATGAGAATTTCGCTGAACTTGTGAAACTTCATCAGCCTAAAATGATTCGTATGTGGACGGAAATGTTAAAGAGAATGCTTTTCCGTCAGGTTGAATTAAATCCCGACACTATTGATTCTGTTTTATCGGAATTATTGTCGCGGCTCAGTGATAAGAATCAAATTTTGATTTACGCCTCGCCCGATGACGCTAAAAAACTTGAAGGCGAACTCGATACGAAATTTCAAGAAGCTCTGCGCGGAGCTAAAAGGGTTGAGGTGAAAGTTGACCCTAATGTCCAAGACGGAAGCTGTATTGTTGAAACTTCTTTAGGCGTTTATGATGCTCGTTGGCGGACACAGCTTAATCAAATTGAATCTGTAGTCGATGAAATTTTCCAGCAGTCTTCAAAAGGATAAAAAATAAATCATGAATGACGTAGAAGATGTAGATTTATTTCAATTATTTTCCGTAGATTTACTTCAAAAGCCTTTAGTAAAAATTAACGGGCGAATAGTTCAGGTTGTTGGACTTGTCGCAGAGTCGCAAGGCCCTGATGTTCGAGTCGGCGATTTATGTCATATATGTTTCAGGGACGGCTCTCACGAACTTGACGCTGAAGTCGTAGGATTTCGAGATGACAGAGTTTTATTAATGCCTCTTGGAGCTTTGCAGGAGGTCGGTCCCGGCTGTGATGTCGTTTCAACTAACAGACCTCTTGAAGTTCCCGTCGGCGATGCTCTGCTTGGCCGAGTACTTGACGGTCTTGGCAATCCTATTGATGACAAAGGGCCGATAGCAGCGACTGATTTTTATCCGTTATATGCTACGCCGCCGCACCCATTAAGGCGCAAAATGGTAGATACGCCGCTTTCTGTTGGCGTTCGAGTCGTTGACGGAATGCTGACGCTCGGCAAGGGACAGCGAATAGGAATTTTTGCAGGCTCAGGCGTCGGCAAAAGTACTTTACTCGGAATGATGGCGCGCTACACGACTGCAGACGTTAATGTAATTTCATTGGTCGGTGAACGAGGCCGTGAAGTTCGTGAATTTATTGAACGCGATTTAGGGCCTGAAGGTTTGAAGCGTTCTGTTTTAGTTATAGCTACGTCGGATCAGCCTGCTTTGATAAGATTGAAATCAGCAATGACAGCGACGGCAATCGCCGAATATTTCAGAGATCAAGGCAAAGATGTTTTATTAATGATGGACACAGTAACCCGTGTAGCTCGCGCTCAACGTGAAATCGGTCTTGCTATCGGCGAACCTCCTGCAACTCGCGGCTATACTCCTTCAGTTTTTGAGATGCTGCCGAGATTATTAGAGCGTGCTGGCGCAGGTGAAGTTGGAAGCATAACAGGAATTTATACTGTCTTAGTTGACGGCGACGACATGAACGAACCTGTAGCCGATAATGTCAGGGGTATTCTTGACGGTCATATAGTTTTATCGCGAAAAATTGCCGCAAGAAATTTTTATCCCGCCGTCAGCGTTCTTGATAGCGTCAGCCGAGTTATGCCAGCCTTAGTCTCACGAGAACATTTAGATGCCGCCGGAAGAGTTCGTGATTTACTTGCGACTTATGCCGAAGCCGAAGACTTAATTAATATCGGTGCATATAAATCCGGCTCAAACATGCGCGTCGATTGGGCATTAGCGAACATGGAAGAAGTTAGAAGTTTTTTATCACAGCGTGTTGAAGACCCTACAAGTTTTGAAGAAACTGATAAAAGATTATTAAATTTAGCTCCGTATCCGGCACAGCAAGAAAATTAATTTTTTATATTTTTTAAGGAGAGTAAAAATCATGAGCACAATAACGTTAGATATTGCCCCTGAAGTAATTGAAAAAGCTGAAGATGTCTTCAAAAGAAAGGGAATGTCGTATTCTCAATTTTTAAGGGATATAACAGAAAAAGCTATCATGGATCTTTCAGACCCTGAAGAGTTACCAGTTCCCTGTATTGATGATTTAACCGAAGAAGAACTTGACGAGATGATTCAAAAATCTTTAGATAAAATCGAAGCAGGCCATTATTACACCTCAGAAGAAATGATCGAAAGGATAAAGAGATATGGAGTCGATCTTTAGTATTCATTATTCTGAAGATTTTGAAGAGGATTTGCGTAGCATATATACGCACATTGCTTATAGTCTTCAAAATCCTTTTGCTGCATCAGAACATATGAACGTGATTATCTCAGCTACTGAGGCTCTTAGAATCTTTCCCAAAATTCATAGAGTTCGCAGAAAAAAATCATGCAAAGAAATTCGCGTCGTTCCTGTAAAAAATTTCAATATTCTATATTCTGTAGATGATGAAAAAGCCGTTGTGAATATTCTTCATATTTTATATGCTCGTCGCAATATTGATTCGCTTCCGTAAAAAATTTTTTAATCATGCAGCAGCGTATAGCAAGATTCAATCGAATATTAAAAATCCGTGAAGACAGCCGTCGTAACGAGCAAGCAATTTTAGCCGCCGAACGCAGCGAAGAACGTGCCGTGATTAATCATATAACTAAACTCGAAGGCGAAAAAGCTCAAGCTATCCAAGATTTCAGCACGACTGGAAGCAAAATGATTTCAGCGACGGACTTATGGTTTCAAAGACAATTTATTGACGCTATTGACACAGATATTGTTAAAGATAAAAATTCATTAGACGAAGTTCGCGTTAGAATATCTAACACCGAAGCGAGGCTCGTCGAAAAACATAAAGACGTTCGAGTCATGGAGACTTATATAGATCACTTAAAAGAAATAAATTTTCAGGAACAATTAGGAATAGAACAAAATGAACTTGATGATGTCGCTACGATGCAATATTCAAGGAAAGGAGCTCATTAAAAATTGATCGGTCCGAATTTCACGAATATAAATAGAATTTTATCCCGCATTGACGAGATTAATCGTCAGTTTAATTTATATCAGCAGCAAGATAACGCGCCGGTTAAAAGTCGATTCGTTGATGTTCTTAATGACGTTGAAAAAATTAAAAATAAATCAAAATCTAAAAATATTTCAGGCAAAACAAGCTACGCTGAACTTAAAAGCGTCATTGACGAATGTGCTGAAAAATATAATATCGATAACGAATTAATCCGCGCCATGATTCAAGTCGAGTCAGGCTGGAACACTGACGCAGTTTCTAATAAGGGCGCGCAGGGTTTAATGCAGTTAATGCCAAGAACGGCCGCAATGTTAGGAGTTGATGATCCTTTTGACGCTGAACAAAATATTGAAGGCGGCGTAAGATATATTTCAGATTTAACTGATAAATATCGCGGCGATATTGAAAAAGCTCTCGCTGCTTACAACGCTGGTCCGGCGCGAGTCGACTCAGGAAATATTCCGGACGTTTCAAAACGTTACGTAAAAAATATCATGGCAATTTATCGTAAATTAAGGGAGATTAGTTAATATGGCTGAAGAAAGACCCGCACCCGCAGCTCCTGCTGGAGATCAAGCTCAAGCTCCTGCAAGCGAACCCGTAGTGCGAAAAAAGAAAAAGAAAAAAAAGCTAGGAAAATTAACTTTTTTATTTTGGCTGCTTCTTCTCGGACTCGGTACAGCAACAGGAATGCACCTAAGCGGAATTTGGGACGGACGGCCGTTATTTTGGACAATTATTCCTAATATTCCTTACGTCGGCAAACAATTAGCGGAATTTTTCCAAGTCCCTGAATTTTATGCTCTCAGTGTCGGCGAACGTCGAGCAGTTGAGCTTGAACAATGGCAAAGGCGGCTTGACGCTCAAGAACGCGAGCTTGAAAATCGTGATGTCGAACAGATGACAGTCTACGAAAACCGCGAACTTGCTCTCGTTGAAATGTCGAGGGATGTTTCGAGAGCTCAAAGACGTTTAAGAACTCAACAGGCCGAAATTGCTGCTCAAGGAAATGAAGAAGGAGCTTCAGCGGAAGAGCAAGAATTAATGAATCAGGTTGCACGAACTTATCGCGAAATGTCCGCACGAAATGCTGCTGCCGTTGTCGAACAGTTAAGGGATTCTCTTGCTGTCGAGCTTATGATGAAGCTCCCGAACGATGTCAGGGCTTCAATTTTAGGCAAATTAAAACCTACAAAGGCCGCAAGAATCACTGAATTAATGTCCCGTCCGCAACAAAGATAATTTAATTTTTAATTTTTTAGGAGGCTTTATTTAATAATGGATATCGAGTATTTATTATTTTTGCAAAATTTCAGAAACAGCATTAATGACGCTTGGACTCCTTTCATGGAGTGGATTTCGTACTTCGGAATAAGAAATATAATTCTTTTGCCGATTTTTGTTTACTGGTGTCTCGACAAACGCAAAGGCCAATTTATTTTCGCGGCTTGGAAAATCAGCCAGACTATTAACTCTATAGTTAAACTTACGGCTTGTGTTTATCGTCCTTGGATCAGAGATTCAAGAATCCTTCCTGCGGGCGACGCAATAACAACGGCAACGGGCTATTCATTTCCGAGCGGTCATACGATGATGGCGACTCCCATTTATGGCGGCCTCGCTTGCATTACGAAAAATAAAATCGCAACTGTTTTTTGGGTCGCTTTGATTTTGACGACGATGTTTTCACGAAATTATTTAGGCGTTCATACTCCCCAAGATGTTCTTGTCGGAGCAGTACTCGGCGCGGCGTCGATCTATATTGCTAAGAAATTTTTAGAATTTCTCGACAGAAAGCCTGAAAAATTCGGCTTAGCTATGTTATTTTTAGGACTTTTCGGAGCTTTGACGCTTCTTTACGTTATGTGCAAGCCTTATCCGATGGATTATGTTGACGGAAAATTATTAGTCGATCCGGCTAAAATGACTCCCGACGCTTGGGGCGATGCCGGCGGAATGGTTCCGCTCGCTATTGCTTGGTACATTGAGGAACGCTGGGTTAAATTTGAGGCTACGGGCTTCAACGTTAAGGGCGTTATTTTAACTTTAATCGGACTTGCTATTGTAGCTTGGATGACAGAAGACCTTAAAAATATTTGCAACGCTTCTTTCGGACGTTCTGTAGGAAAATTAGCTTATCAATTTGCGTTCTTCTTTTTTGTCATGGTCATTTGGCCGATAATTATAAAAATGTTCACTGCACAGAAAAAGGAGAATTAATTAATAATGGCTGATTTATTAACGTTTATCGATATTCAGACGCAAGCACCGCAGCAGGTAAATTCAAATTCTAACAATAATAATTCGAGCGGCGAGCCCGGAGTCTTTGACGCTCTTATGAACGAATATACAACGCCCGAAAATTTAGAGGCGGAAAATATTCAGACGGAATTAAATGAAGTAAATTTAATCGCGTTCAAAGGGAGCAAATTATTTTCAAGCTCAGTCATCGAAATTCTTGCGGATTCAAACGCGCCGGAAAATCTTGAAACGTTAAACATCAGCGATGAAATTCAAAATTTAGTTGACGAATTAAAAATTTCTCTCGGCAAAGTTAAGGATTCTCAGCCTGAAGTTTTTTATGAAGACGAAGAAATAAAATTTAACGATGAAATTTCGCAGCTTTTGAATCTTTCGGACGAAGAATTAAACGCAAAATTAAATTCTTTGCCCGAAGATTTAAGAGTCGAAATAAAAAATCTTATCGACGAAATTAATAACGCTCTTGAAAACGGCGGCGATATGACCGCTATAAAATCTTCAGTTGAAAAATTAACGAGCTTAATCGGAAAAACAGAAAATAAAATTAAGCCCGAAAATAAAAAAATTTTGGACGAAGAATCAGACGATAAAAAAGAAATTAAAGATGACGAAGGCCAAGAGCCTGAATTAATTTCAGCTGAAGCCGCAGGGGTTGCTGCTGTGAACGTCAATGTTGATAATAAAATCACAGAAACAAACGCTAAAGCAGAGTCCGAAAAAAATCTTGATGTTAAAGATTCAACGCCGCGTCAAAATTCAAAAATCCCTGTTCAGAATCAGAACGCTGAAAACGAAATTAAAGCAGACGAACAAGAAAAGCCTATTCAAAAGTTCGACGAGCTAATTAAAAATAGAGCAGAAAAAAATTCTCAAAACGAATTAGAATCTGAAAACGAAAATAAAAATAAAAATTTCGATTTCAATCAAGACGAAAATCAAGCGGGCAATCATGAAAATTTTTCAGGTTCTCGAAACGGATCGCGCTCAAGAAATGAAAACCGCAGAGTCTCAAACGATAATTCACGCGATAACGAAAGAAATTCAGACTCTACAACTCACAGAACGGAATCGCGAAATGATTTTCAAAGTTTCTTCGAGGGTGTCTTAAACAGCCGCAGAGCTTCGGGAAATTCTGAAATTTCATCACAGCCGTTAAACCTTCGCGGAGCTTTTAATCTTAATCAAAGCGAAACTCTTAGAAACGGCCTCGTCAATGTCGTAAGATTTATTCGAGCCGACGGAGTTCAAAAAGCAAACGTCGTTATTGATCCGCCAGCACTCGGAAGAATCTCTGTAGAACTTACTTCAAGCTCTTCAGGAGTTGAGGCTTCAATTAAAGTAGCAAGTGAGCAAATCCGACAATTAGTGCAAGACCAATTAACCCAGCTTAGAATGAATTTGTCTGAACAGGGCGTTCAAGTCGCTGAATTTACAGTTGACGTCCAGCAGGATAATCAACAGGGCAGCGGCTCTCAAAATGAAAATCAGCAGGACAGACGCGAAAATTTCATCGGCGGGATTGAAGAAGACGACGACACTGAAGAATTTAGAGTCGATTTAGAAGAAGGATTATTATATTGGGTAGCATAAAGACAAGTAGGAGTTAGGAAGTAGATGTAAAATGCTGTCCGTAAGATTTATAGAAAAGTTTTAGAAAGGGAAAATGAAAAATGCCGGTAACGAATACAAATAGCTATACAGACCTCACTAATTTAAGCGTAACAAATCCAACTACGACATCAACATCAACAGCAAGTGCCGTTACGACTGCAACTAATAATGAACTTGGAAAGGACGCTTTTTTGAAATTATTAATCGCGGAACTTTCTAATCAAGACCCGACTAACCCCGTAGAAGACAGAGAATTTATTTCACAGATGGCTACGTTCTCGACACTTGAAGAAATGCAGAACATGAACTCAACACTTACGACAATGGCCGATGCTAATAAATTCTCAGCAGTAAGTTATATCGGCAAGGCTGTAGCTTTCACTAACGACGAAGGTAAACAAGTTCCCGCGCTCGTCAACGCTATATGGTTCGAGAACGGCAAAACTATTCTTGATACATCAGAAGGCGACGTGCCGCTTGAAAAAGTTGAAGGAATTTCAGAATTAAGCTAAATTAAAATTCTCACGGACGAGACAAAAGGCAGGAAGCAGGAGAACGCCCGCCTATAATAATATCTAAATTAAGAAAGGAAAATTAAAAAATGTTAAGATCATTGATGACAGCAGTAACGGGTGTTCGTGCTCATCAGACCATGCTCGACGTTACAGGCAACAACATAGCAAACGCAAACACAACAGGATTCAAAAAAGACGCAACAATTTTCGCCGACTTAATGTATCAGGCGAATAAATACGCTTCGGGCGCAGGCGACTCTCGCGGCGGTATCAACCCTGCTCAAGTCGGTTTAGGCGTCAGCGTATCGGCAATCGAAACTATACACACTCAAGGCTCAGGCTCATTCACCGGCAACCCGTCGGACATGATGATTCAAGATAAAGGCTTCTTTGTTTACAAAGACGGAAATTCACAGCTTTTCAGCCGTTCGGGCGCATTAGTCCTTGACGGCAACAGCGACATGGTTTTATCAGGTCAAGGCTATCAGCTTCAGGGTTATAAGATGGAAGAAACTCCGCTTGAAGGCTATCAGCAGGCGGCAGACCTTTCGACAGTCAATATTCCGTTAGGTCAAAAAATTGACGCAAAAGCTACAACAAGAGTAGATTATCAATGCAACCTTGACAGCAGAAGCAGCGCGTATCTTTCTTACGGTTTCGCGGACTTACCTTTCAATGCCGTCGCTGGCTGGAATGGAAACCCGACGGGTACAGCAAAGATAACCATGGACGGCAATGAATACGATATGAGCTTTTTAACGGATTTTAACGCTACAGCCAACGCTGACACGAGCGGAGTAAATTATTTGAACATTACTATTGCGAACGGCGATAGTGAGACTCAAGTTACTTTCGATATGGTCGATGTGGACTCTGCAACGGGACTTCCTAAGTTAGCTTTACCTAAGCTCAATGCAGGAACGGCTATAACGGGTTCGCAAACCGCAGGAACAAATAATTTTGTAGGCTGGCTCTCGCCGAGCATGACTTTTGTAAGCGATCCAACCACTGTAGCGGCGGGAACCTCGCAGGATGTTTTGAATCAATACATTCCCGTTTATCAATTCCCTGGACAAGTGCCTCCGACTTATTTTGCTGCGCAGTATGATGACACTACAGGTACGTTAAAACTTCGCAATGTTGACTTTACTGCTGCTGATCCTACAAATCCTGTCCTTGATATTAACTCTACGAATATCAAAGCAAATCCGACGCTTTTCACATATAATATTAAAGACAATATGAACTATACAGGTTTTCAGCTTTCAGGAGCTTTGACACTTCCGGGAGCGACTGAGCAGACGAATGTTTCATATAGTTTTATTGCAGAATTTGACGAGAGTGTCAGCGTCGAGGACGGATTAAGTTCAGAACTTGCGAAAATGTCCTCGCGCGTGTCCCTTTGGTATTACGGTTTAAGCAATGCCGATAATGGTGTTGCTGACGCAGTGCCTTCGATGCACAAATTGGACGCTACGGTTTACTTCAATGCAGACGGAACTTTTGACAGCGTTGAATGGAACGATGTCGATAATAATAACGCTCCGTTAGGTTACAGAATCGTTGATGATGCTACACTTGGCGCGGCAAACTTTAGAATTAACGTCGGTCAGTCAAGCCAAGCCTCAAGCAAAACGGATACGTTAGTCTTCCAGCAGGCTCAGAACTTGGACAATCCTGCGAGCAAATGGGACACTCAAGGCACCGTTTATCAGGGCGGCTATCACGCAACGAAGATGACGATTTACGATGACAACGGCAAAGATCACACTCTCGAAGTTTCATTCAAGAAAATCACAGAAAACCGCTGGCGTTGGGAAGCATTCATAGTTGAACAAGATTCCTCTGGCGCAGACATAATGTCAAATATTATTCCTAACCCAAGTTCAGGAGAAATTGAATTTGACGGCTCAGGCCGAATCAGCAACGCCGTTACAAGTAACGAAGACAGGCGCGGCGACGGCAATGACAGATACCCGAACGCTGAAGTCGAAATCAATATTCCGTTCAGCCTTAACGGCCAGCCTAACAGCACCGTAACTTTGAACTTCGGTGGCGGAGTCGGCAGCGGCGGCAGTGCTCTTGAGGGTGTTACACAGTTTGCTTCTGAAACAACGACAAAGCCGATTTATCAGGACGGCTACACGATGGGAATTTTGAAGAGTTATTCTGTAGCAGTTGATGGAACAATTACAGGTTCATATGACAACGGCGTAAACATTCCGCTTTACCGCGTGGCTCTTGCTACTTTCGCAAACGAACAAGGACTCGAAAAGGTCGGCAACACAATGTTCAAAGCGTCAGTAAACTCCGGCAATCCTAATATTGACGGCGCGACTACAAACGGTAAAGGTTCAATAATGTCGCAATATGTCGAGATGTCGAACGTCGATTTAACAGAAGAATTTACTCACTTGATAATCGCTCAAAGAGGTTTCCAAGCAAACGCTCGAACGGTTACAGTCAGCGATCAGATTCTTGAAGAAGTCGTGAACTTAAAGAGATAATGAATTAGATTTAGAATAAATAGAGCCCCTTGTCGAAAACGGCAGGGGCATTTTTTGTTAATTTAATTAAGAATCCAAACTGAAAAATTTAAGTATGAGGCAAACAATAGCCATAGCCAATATGGAATTTGCAAATAAGCAGCAAGTTTGTCAACTTTTAGAAACGCAAAAAACATCATAGTTACACACATAACAAGCACTATTATCCATAAGAATGCTGCACCAAATAATTTGAACGAAAAAAATAAAAAGCACCAGCCGAAGTTAAAAAATAACTGAATTAAAAAAAGTCCTAATGCTCTTGTTCGTTCTTTTGAGGAAGGTGTGATAAAAATTTTGGCAGCTCCATAACCCATAAGTGCATATAAAATAGTCCATACAACAGGAAAAATAACAGGCGGAGGCGATAACAAAGGTTTAACAGTCTCGGCACTGTAAAGCCGCACACCACTCCGAGTCAAAATTCCTGCGGTAATCCCTACCGCTTCAGACAAAAAAATCCAGAAAGCAAAAATTTTCAAGTTTTTCATATTCAAGCGCACGGTTAAAAAAATGCAGGAAGACTCACGTTAAGCACTTCCTGCAAACAAATTCAGATTTATTTTCTGCGATATTTCGTTAAGTCTATTGCAACTGCGACCGCGATGATAACGCCTTTGATAACCTGCTGCCACATCGGCGATACGTTTATAAACTGA
>JAFVEW010000112.1 GCA_017475805.1 Synergistaceae bacterium
ACGTTCCCATGCCGTGCATACCGTCAGGCGAAAGAAGCTCACACAAAAAACGGGAAATGACTTTATTCATATTATCATCGCCGCCCAAAATCTCGAAGAGATTAAAATCACTGCTCATATTTCCATGAGTTTTGGAAGTTTCACGCAGATAAAGACGATAAAGAGAAGGTTCATCATAAATCTTTCTCTTTACTTTCTCATTACGTCTGTACAAAGACGGCTCATCGTAACTGTTATAAAATTTTCTTTTTGTTTCTTCAATTAAATTTCTTTCTTTTTCAAACATAATATCATCCTCTTCATCTACAATCTGCTTATATCTTGACGCAACACTAAAAACATGTCCGCAACAGGGACAAAACTCGCTGCTTATGTCAACCATGTATCCGCAATAGCCGCAAGGTTTCTCGTCGAAATTAACACTCATAGGCGCACCAACTTTCTACTTTGCTAGCAAGCGTAAAAGCCGTTTACAGCCTTCACGTTCTTTTTTATAAAAATCACCAAAAAGAACTTGCAGAAAACAATTTCCATCATTGTCTTCAACGTCAGCTTTCGCACCGTTCTCCAAAAGCAAATTTATTTTTTTTATATCTTCAGATGAATTGATACGACCAATATACATTAAAGGCGTTTTGCCCTCGTCATCACGCGCGTTAACGTCAGCCCCGGCTTCAATGAGAACTTTTACATGTTTGTAAGATTGATAAGATACTGCGAGCATCAGCATTGTAAAATTTTCCCTGTTGCATGAATTTACATTCCAGCCGTAATCAATAAAAGCCTTATATATTTCAGGAGTAACTTTCCGTGAACAAAACGGTTCAAAAAGATTTTCATTCAGAGAAATCTTTGCGTTAAAAAGAAGTTTGACAACTGCGATAGCATCATCTCGTGTCCAAATAATCATAGACAAAATACCTTCGGAAAATACGCCGTCAAGTTCGAGTTCTTTCGGGTCGTAACCGTTTGAAAGAAAACATTTTATTACCTTCAAGCTCCCATATATCAGAGCATCTTCAAAAAAAGCATTATAAGAACCGAGCCTAAATCTTTGAACTTCACTCAATCCGTCCTTAACAATCACGGCTAAATTTTCATCGCTTTCATGTCTGAACATTTCTACATAACTTTTATAGCCGTTGTCATCAAGACTCACCAAAAGACTAACTCTGACACCACCCTGATTTTCATCAACGACATGACCCCATATAACCTGCGCATCAGAGGCTAACTTATCTTCAATGACACGCACTGCCAATGACATATCAATTAAGGTAGTTTCTGCTCCTGTCGTAAAATTTAGTAAAACATTTTTAGCTTTATCAAGATTTCCGCACATTTTTACAGCATTACGCGCAGCCGTTTCAATTTTACTTTCATTTTCAGCGTAAGCAGTCCCGAAAAAAGCCGTCCCGGAATTAAAAAGCACTGCCTGTACATCGTAAAAATCAAGATTAACATAACCATTTTGTGATAACAAACCCGTTAAGCCGCTTACAATCATCAAGGGAATATCATCAGACGAATTTTTATAGCCAAACGAAAGTATCACAGCGTCAGAATAATCCTTAAACCTCTGCATATCTTTTTCATTGACAGCCTCAAGCGAAACAGGAATGCCGAGCGTCAAAGCTCCAGAAGACTTAGCGGCTCGTGCAATTTTTACGGCAAAATCTTTCTCTGAACCGAATATGTTAATTACAAAAATCATATCCGTATCAGGAAAATTCTCAGCGAAAAATTTTTTGCAGTCATGAATTTCATTTATCAAAAATTTTTTAGCTCCATTGCAAAAATCTAACATGCTTTCATTTTCTAAAATAGCAGCAAATTCAACGCCTTCTAATTTTCGACTTATCATGCGGTTAATCAATTCACAGCCTGCACGACCTAAGCCAAGAACTACAATTTTTTCATTTTTAGACATATCTAAAACTCCTTTAATGTATCCATCTACGTATAACTACAAGTGATACTCTCGCAGAGTTATTCAGTTTCTCATCAAGAATATGCGCCAACATAATTTCAACATCAGGATTTTCTGTTTTTTATTTAATAACCTGTACAGCATCAGTGAGTTCTTCTAAGGTAATGTCCGCGCCGCTCGTAATCTTTGCGAGAATCTTGGTAAAGTCAGTTAAACATTCAAAAATACTTTGAAATTCATCAATACCCAAATTCATACTATGAAAAAATAAATCAAAAGATTTTTCATATCTGTCAATGCTCACGAGATAGCTATGACTATGAACAAACTCCCAAGAGAAAGATAAAACTCCAACACAGAAAATTCCAGCTGCTTTTAATATACGTGAAACCCTTGAAGATATAAACATGCTTAGCTCATCTGAGACAATGAAAATAATATCTGTGTCCGAAAAATTTTCCCTAAGTATTTTTGAGAAATTATCAAAATTTTCGACAAGAATCACCCAAGGAACTTCGATAGGTGAATCCTCTTCATCGAAAATCAGCGC
Source organism: Synergistaceae bacterium (assembly GCA_017475805.1). Next base: position 2,481 of record JAFVEW010000112.1, read on the forward strand.
AGCAAAATTCACATCTTCACAATTTATTTTTCTGTCAACAATTTCAGCAATGAAATAAAAGCTACAGTTGACGACAGCGAGGACAGAAATTTTCGTATCTTGCGCCATAAAATAAGCCTCCCTTAATTTATTTTTCTAAAAGAATACTAAAGGGAAGCTACGCAAACATAAGGTGTTATGTTAAAAAACTTTATTTATGGGCATCGTTTAAGCGTAGAACTCAAACTTTTTTTTGTTGTTAGCAGGAGTTTCAATTTTGTTTTCAAATATTAATTGAGTGTTAGTGTTTTCTAAATTTTTTTCTTGTTTAGTGTGTTCAAAGCTATCGCGCTCTTGATTATTTTTTCGAGAACCGTCTCGGCCTTCTTGTTCGTCATTTTCGTTTTTTCTGTGAACTCGTTGAGCTTCAGAAGCAGCCTCGCTCGCCTGCACCGTCTGAACAATTCTAATTCCGTCACGGATAATTTCTTGACTTTGACCGGTGTCCTGAGCAACTGCCATAGCGTTAGGAGCATGGTGTGTATTTGCTTCGACGTTCAAATTTGACATCAACATACTAACAGGCTGCATCGACATTTTAATTTAGCCTCCTACACGTCCGCCCATATAATCAAAAGGCACAAGTTTAATTGCTCTCGCTTCGTCATCAGCTATAAAACCCGTGAATTTACAAGGTTCATGAACAATATACGAAAGTCCTCTAATCGAAATCACAACTCCTGGATAACAAGTATCTTTAACTCTAACAATGCCTTTATCTTTTACAAGTTCAAGCTGTTCAAGCAAAGCGTTTAATTCAGCCTGCATATTATCGCGAGCGGCCTGAAGCTGAAATTTCATTTTCGTTAAATCCATCATCATGGCGCGTTTTTTGTCGTCGAGTTGTCCTTCGGCTTCAAGTTTTTTTAACAAAGCTAAATTAGGTTCAACGCGCTCTAAATTTTCCTCGCAACGTTTAACTTCATTCGTGAAAACTTTGCGTTTCTCTAACATTTCCGGCGGAAGTCCTACGACAACTTCTGTTTTAGTTCCCATTTCTGAGCCTAAGATATTACAAGAAACTTCGAGGCCCGCTTCAATTCGTCCGCCTACAATTTGAGATTGTTTGCTGCGTCCTAAAGCCATAACGGCGCGCTGTGCATATAAATGACTGTGAAGGATCGCGTTATTCGCTAAGATAGTTCCGTTAGTTCTGATAGTAGCTTGGTCAGCAAAATTAAGACTGATGTCGCCGTTTGCTCTGATAGTTCCCTTGCCCATACCTCGAACTCCGCCGTGAATAATTACAACGCCTTGAGAGTCAATGTCAGCACCTTCAACAGGACCAAAAATTTCTATATTTCCTTGCGCTACGACATGGAAACCTTCCCGGACAGAACCGTGAACTTTCACCGCTCCTGTAAAGTCTATGCTTCCGACGCCAAAATCTATATCATTGTGAATATCAAGCTCAGGCAAAACAACAAGGCGGCCTCTTTCATTTTTCAACTGGCCTTCAGCCGTTGCTATTAATAATAAACTATTTTCTTCATCACGGGCGAGACCGTCGCCGAATGAGAATTCTACATTTTTAACGGGCTTGGCCTTAGCTACCGCGCCTGTAACATCAACACCGTTTTTGCCGTTTTCTAAAGGGTGTTTAATAGCGATTTCCTGACCCGGATGGACGGTTACTATAGTGCTTCTGCTCCAGAAATCTATTTTTTCATCATCACGGACTTCAAAAGGTTTATTAGGGTCTTTGAGTAATTCTATATAAGCATCTTTGCCCTCAACAGGCGGGACACCTTCAGCTACTGCTATAGGTTCATTAGCTATTTGACGCGCTAAAAGTGAGCGAATAGCATCTTCATTTATTCCGACTTTTACGCCGTTAGCAGCTAAAGATTTTTTAATATCGTCTTCACTTGGCCACGGCTTAGAGAAAAACGGCGGATCTATAGCGACCATAGCAGCCATTTTATCTTTAGCTAAAGTTACTAAAATTTTTGCATCTTTTTCTAAGGCAGGATTACGAAGACAAATTTTAGCGGGCTTTCCGTCTTTTATAAATTGCCTGACTGCTTTGAAGTCATAGCGGATTATTCCATATTCTTTTAAGAAAGCATATAAATCATTTTCTTTGAAGTCATGTTCTTTGCAAGATACATAAATTCCGTCGGCTTTTGCTTCAAGAGAGAAATTATCTTTTTCAAACATTTTATAAACTCATCTTTTCTTTCATAATAGCCCTAAGCATCGAAAGGGCTTTGCCGTGAATTTGACTGACGCGGCTTTCAGTAACGCCTAAGACACGGCCAATTTCTTTGAGGTTAAGACCTTCATAATAATATAAACTCAGCATAGTTCTTTCACGTTCAGGAAGCTCTGCTAAAGCCTGAGCTAATTCTTGACGCTCTGCCTCTTCGTCCATCCGCTCTTCAATTCCCTCGCTGTCGTCTGCGAGCGTTGCTTCAACAGAGACATCACCGTCTTCAAGCGGCGTAGTGTCATCAAGGGAAGTTATAAAACCGCGTCCTGCTAACTCTTGGATTTCAAAATATTCTTCTTCATCAATGCCCATTTCAGCCATGACCCACTCATCGCGGATTTCGCCTTTATCGCGAAGGATTCTTTCCATGACTTTATTTAATTTTTGAACTTTCTCGCGAGCCGAGCGTGAATACCAGTCGCATTTTCTAAGTTCGTCAAGAATTGCACCGCGTATTCTTGGAATTGCATAAGTTTGAAAGACAAAGCCCTTTGAAGGATCAAATTTATCAACAGCACCAAGCAAGCCGAAAACGCCGAAGCTGAGTAAATCCTCATAATCAAGACCTTGCGGCGGAGTTACGGCCATTCTGCTAACAACATATTTAATTAATGGAAGATATTTTAATACTAAGTCATCGCGTCCTATTCCTGAACGTGAATATTCTTCCCATAATTTTTTTTCTTCTTCTGAGGTCATTTCGACTCCTAAATTTCAGTTACTCCTTTTCCAAGAGTTTTAACTTTCAGCATCCAGTTAGACGTTGAAAATTCTATCGTGCGTCCTTTATTGCCGCCGGTGTCTGAAGCAAGTAAAGCTATTCCGAATTTCAAGAGTTTAGCTTTTGTTTCAGAAACGTTTTTTGAACCGACGGTAAGAAAATCAGCACTCGCTCCGGGAAGTGAAAACATCTGCGCACCTCCGGCAAGTTTTGCTTTTATGTGCGAACGTGTCGCGCCTTTCTTTAACATTTCTTCGAGTAAGGCAGGAACTGCAGTATCAGCAAATTTTCCAACTTTTTCAGAGCCTCGAAGGCCGCGGCTGTCAGGCAGCATTATGTGAGCCATTCCGGCAACTTTTGCGTAAGTATCAAAGACAACAAGACCCACACATGAACCAAGACCGAGCGTAACCAGTTTCACAGGGGCAGGCACGACCATTAAATCAGCCATTCCTAAAACTAAAGTCTGTTCCGCCATTACATCACCTTCAATCTTTCTAATAACAAGTCAAGGGCTTCAGGGTCGGGGATTAAAGCTATTTGCCCTGAGATTTTTCGCCCCTCCTCAAGTCCATCGACGCTTAATTCAGTGTTGACAAGCAGCGCAGTATCGCCCATTTGACCATATATTGAAGCTACAACATCTAAAATCGAACTTAATAAATCATGAGCGACACCTGGAACACTTATTTGAAAACTCGTTCCTGTTACAAAATTTATAGCGTTTAAGAACGAACTCAAAACTATATTTCCGACTTCGCTCAGAGCACTGTCTTTCATTTCGTCAGGAATTTCATCAACAGGAATAAATGTTCCAAACTGCTGCTTCAAAAGCAATTCGACCATTAAATCAGCGTCTTCTTCGTTTTGAATAAATATGAGACTGCATTCGAAGCCGCCTGATGAACGCACGAACACAGCCCCGACAACCTGCATAGGGTCTCCATAATGTTCTGGAAGTTCGTAAATAGAAATAATCTCGGTCTTAGGAACGTCCATATGAATTTTTCGAGACAACAGGCCGGAAAGGGCTGTAGCGGCGTTTCCTGTTCCTATGTTGCCGAGCTCACGGATTGCGTCAAGCTGTAACGCATTGAACGACGCTATATCAGCCATTTTTAATCATTACCCCTTTGTTGAATAGAATGACGCCACATCTAAAATCAAAGCTACGTTACCGTCGCCGAGTATCGTGCCGCCTGTGATGCCGTCGATTTTCGATAAAAATTTTCCAAGCGATTTAATAACGATTTCCTGCTGTCCTATTAACTGGCTGACAATAAATCCGATTTTATTTTTGCCAATTTTTACGACAACGACAGGATATTCATCTTTATCGCGCTCTAAATCTTCAGTGCCTAAAATGTCGCCTAAAATATTTAACGATAAAACTTCGCCGCGCAATAACGTCGTAGGTTCGCCGTGAACGGTCTTAATATTTTCTTTGCGAACCATGATAGATTCTTCGACGTTTTCAAGCGAAATAGCGTAAGTTTCATTTCCGACTTTGATTAAAAGTGAAAGAACGATAGCAAGCGTCAACGGAAGTCTAATATAAACGTGAGTTCCTTCGTTTTTCTTGCTGACTAAATCAAACTGGCCGCCAAGCTGTTCGACTTTCGTTTTAACTGCGTCCATTCCGACGCCGCGTCCAGATAAGTCCGTAACTTGTTTAGCCATTGAGAAGCCGGGAAGTAAAACTATTTGAGTCGCCTCGTCGTCGCTCATTATTGCGGCTCTGTCTTCTGTAATAATTCCGCGCTCGATAGCTTTTTGCTTAACTCTTTCAGGGTCAATGCCTGCGCCGTCGTCAGAAACTTCAATAACAACTCCTGAGCCTTCCTGATAAGCTGCGATTTTCAAAATTCCTTTTTCGGGCTTGCCGAGAGCTTTACGTTCGTCAGGGTGTTCGATGCCGTGATCCATTGAGTTACGGATTAAGTGGACCATCGGGTCTCCGATTTCGTCAATAACTGTACGGTCAAGTTCTGTATCTTCACCTTCTAAGACTAATTCAACGTTTTTATTAAGAGTCTTAGAAAGGTCGCGGATTAATCGCGGGAATCTATCAAAAGTAAACGACACGGGGACCATTCGCAACTTAGTAACGAGTTCCTGAATGTCGCCTGAAATTCTGCCTAATTGTGAAAGAGTTTCATCGAACTGTCTTAATCTTGCTTCCTGAACAAGTCTTTCAATTCGAGCACGAGAGATAACAAGCTCGCCGACTAAGTTCATTAATTTATCAAGTCGTCCAATATCAACACGGACTGTTTGAGCAGCTTTCTTAGCGTCTTTCTTTGCCGGAGCAGCAGCCGCCGCAGGAGCAGCCGCAGGTTTAGGAGCTTCGGGAGCCGGTGCAGGAGCAGCACTCGCCGCAGGTGCTTCAGGTTGAGCCGCTTGAGCCGCCGGTGCAGCCGCTTCAGGTGCAGGAGCAGCAGCCGCAACATCTTCGACTTTTAACTCCTTAACTTCAGCTGTCTGAACGTCGCCGATTTTTTCAAGAGTTGTCTTAACGTCTTCAGCCGATGCAGTAGTAGCTACAAAAATTTGAAAATCAAATTCAAACTCTTCTTTTTCAAGAGCCTCAGTTGAAGGAATGGCCTTGTAAATTTCGCCTAATTCTTCAAGTCTGTTCACGACCATGTAAGCTCGGGCAGCTTTTAATAAGCAGCTTTGACTTAAAATTACGTGAATTTCAAAAGCATTTTGGCCTTCATCGTTTGAATGTTTGACCCATTCAGCGTCTTCTGAAGCAGCAGCATTACCGCCGCCGGAAGCAGGAGCCGCCGCCGGTGCAGGTGCAGCACTCGCCGCAGGAGCCGCCGCCGCAGGAGCCGGGCCGCCTTCATTACGAAGTTCGTGAACCATGTCGCTGACGTCGATATTAGCATCGTTGCCGCCGCCTCGAATAGCGTCAGCCATTTCCTGCAAAGTATCCAGACCTTTGAATAATAAATTCATGTCGCTCTCAGTCAAAGGTCTTGTGCCTTTACGAGCAGCGTCAAGTCTGTCTTCCATAGCGTGAGTAAGCCCCATCATGTTGGTGAAGCCCATCGTTCCCGCCATACCTTTAAGAGTGTGAGCCGCTCTGAAAATTTCGTTTATGACGTCCATGTCAACCATATTGTTCTCAAGAGCGAGCAGGTAGTCATCAAGTCTTTGAACGTTATCGTCAGTTTCATCAAGGAATGCTCCAAGATACTGACTCATATCCATATCTGCCAAAGTAAATTATTCCCCCTTAAAAATTCACGTAAAATTCTACTGGTTCTTAACAATTCTTACCATAGCGTCCGGAATATCATAGAGCGGCAGAACTTCATCAACAACTTTGGCATCAATAGCAGCCTTAGGCATTCCGTAAACTACGCAGGTTTTTTGACTTTCTGCGATAACATAAGCTCCGCGCTTTTTAAGCGTTATCGCGCCGTCTGTTCCGTCGCGTCCCATTCCCGTTAAAATAACGCAGAGAACATTTCCGCCGTATTGCTCGGCAACGCTCTCAAACATTATATTAGCTGCAGGCTTGACAGACAAAACAGGGGGAGCATCAGATAACGCGCAGACAGCCGCACCCGTACGCCTCTTTATGAGTAAATGACTTCCGCCGGGAGCTATTACAGCACGGCCGGGTTTGAGCGACAGACCGTCAAAGCCTTCGACAACTTCAATTTGAGAAGAGTCATTTAATCTCTTTGCGAACGAGGACGTAAATTCTTTAGGCATATGCTGAGTTATGACGATAGGCACAGGGAAATTTTTAGGCAGCTTAGGCATTAAATCACTTAAAGCCATCGGGCCGCCTGTTGATGACGCTATCGCAACTATATCGATTCTTCCTGTTGTAGTAGGTGCTTGAGAAGCTGCAGAACGTCCTGAAGATCTCGGGGCACTTGACGGACGAACAACCTTTGCGGTGCTTGCGGCTACGACTTTTTCGATTAATTCTTGGCCTACGTCGCGGATATTAAGCGAGATCGTTCCTGAGGGTTTGCCGATAAAGTCAACACAGCCTAAAGCGAGAGCTCTGAAAGTTGTCTCTGCGCCTTCTTGAGTCATTGAACTTACCATTATGACGGGCATCGGCGTAGTTTTCATAATTTCTTCGAGTGCTTCGAGACCATTCATTACGGGCATTTCAACGTCCATTGTAACGATGTCGGGTTTGAGGGATTTTATTTGAGCCAAGCAGTCTTTGCCATCTCTGGCTGTTCCTACAACTTCTATACGTGGATCTGACCTCAAAATATCGCCGATAAACTGGCGCATTAAAGCACTGTCATCAACCACGAGTACTTTGATTTTACCCTGAGGGGGCATTATATATTCTCTGCTGTCAGTAATTTATTTTTTTTTATTTTCAAATTTAACATGGCAGCAGATTGCACCTCCTTTCCGTTCCTTTCTAATTTAATTTATATTCATGTAAGTCTTAATAAAATTTATCGCGAAAAATTTTACATTATTATAATAAATCTTAATTCTTATTTGCTAATTATACATTTCTATTTTCTTATTTTCTTTAATTTTTTTATTTTCGTTCTATCTTTTTTTAATTTCATCGTCCGTGAATAAACTTTTTGTTAATCTCCTTAAAAATCCTTTCATGCCGCCGACTGAATCCGGGACTACTTCGCGCTTGACGTCAACGCCCTCGAATAATCTTAAAACTTCGCCCGCTAAGTTTCTCACGCAAATTCCAGCGTTAGAATCGGGGTCGGTTCTATAAAAAATTTTGCAGTTCTTGACTGAACGATTTACGACGTCGTCTTTCAAAACATAACCCAAGTAAGCAGGAGCATTTCCTAAAAACTGCATAGAAGCTAATCTAATTCTTTCAGCAACTTCTGAAGCTTCACGGCTTGAATTTGCCATGTTCACGACTAACATTAAACCTGTCCCGTTAGGCCCTCCTGTCCACGCTGTAGCGCCTAAAGATTTTATAACTCCGTAAGCGTCGCGAATACTCGTAGGCTCAGGAGTCGTTACAAGCAACGTAGCCTCTGAAGCGTAAGCAAAAGACAACGCGCCTTTATGAATCCCCGCGCCCGCGTCCATGATTACATAATCAGCAGTCGCGTCAAGCCCCGATAGAGAAGCAAACAATCTTCCCATTTCTGTGTCGTCCATGTCCGCAATTTCTTTCAAGCCTACACCGCCAGGCAATAAAGCTACGCCGCCGTTTTCACGTTCTGCACGCCCTGAAACTCGAAAATGAATTAAAACTTCATTCAAAGTCTTTGAGCCGTCAAGCAAATGTGAAATATTCCATTTAGCGTTTTTAACGCCGCATAAAATATCAAGATTGGCCATGCCTAAATCAGCGTCGATTAAAACGACACGTTTTCCAAAATCTGCAAGCGCGAATGAAAGTCCTGCTGAAATATTGCTCTTGCCTACGCCTCCTTTGCCGCTTAAAACTGAAAGTGTATGAAGACGCGGCGGAGTCCTGTTGATGTCATTCTCTACCATTCTTCTAAGTTCTCCTGCCTGATCAAGGCTGTTTGCATACGTACTCATCTTATAATTTTACACATTTTCTTTATTTATTTAGACTTTTTCGTGAAAGATTTAGCGATTTTTTTTCTTTCTTCTTCAGGCTGCATTAAAAAATTTGCGACTCTAATTCCTTCTGCTGTTTCAATATCTTTAGGGACGTTTTGTCCGACCGTCAAAAATGAAATCGGACAGCCTACTATCTGCTGAATATTATATATAGCTCCGTAGCTCATAGTCTCGTCAAGTTTCGTAAATAAAATATGAGTAACCGGAATGTCAGGCATGTGTTCAACAACGTCCAGCATATCGCGATATTTCATGTTAGCCGCCAAGACCAAATGAACGGCATCGGGTTTGAAATCATTATAAATTCCGACATACATATCCATTCCTGTTTTATCGAGCTGAGAGCGTCCAGCAGTGTCTAATAAAATAATGTCTGGATCGTCGTGCCGCGAGATAGCCTCTTGAATCGAAACATTGTCAAAAATCGCTTCAAACGGGATTCCTAAAATTCTTGCGAAAGTTTTTAACTGTTCGATCGCGCCTATTCTAAAATTGTCGCAGGTCATCAATAAAATATTTTGAACGTACCAGAGTTTTTTAATCGCC
>JAFVEW010000113.1 GCA_017475805.1 Synergistaceae bacterium
ATTACAGCTTTAACCGGTGCAATTCTCGGCGGAATTATTAAGCCGTCGTTATCAGAATGAACCATTATGAGCGCGCCTATAGAGCGTGTTGAAACTCCCCAGCTTGTCGTCCAGCAATATTCAAGTTCGCCTGCTTGATTTTGGAATTGAATTTCAAATGCCTTAGCGAAATTTTGCCCTAAGAAATGACTTGTTCCGGCCTGTAAAGCTCTTCCGTCGCTCATCATGGCCTCGCAAGTGTAAGTGTCAATAGCACCGGGAAATCTTTCGCCAGCAGTCTTTTCTCCTGCGATGACGGGTATAGCTAACTCTTCTTCAAAAGTTTTACGATAAACTTCGAGCATTTTCAAAGTTTCTTCGCGGGCTTCTTCAAAGGTTGCGTGAGCTGTGTGTCCTTCCTGCCATAAAAATTCAGAAGTTCTCAAAAATAAACGCGGCCTTTTTTCCCAGCGCATGACGTTGCACCACTGGTTCATTAAGACGGGCAAGTCTCGCCAAGATTGAATCCATTTCGCATACATGTAGCCTATGACAGTCTCAGATGTCGGACGGACAGCGAAAGGCTCTTCAAGTTCTTCTCCGCCTGCGTGAGTAACAACAGCAAGCTCGGGCGAAAAGCCTTCGACGTGTTCAGCTTCTTTTCTAAGGAAAGATTCAGGAATTAATAACGGAAAATAAGCGTTTACATGTCCTGTTTTTTTGAACTCAGCGTCTAATTTTGCTTGAATACTCTCCCAAATCGCGTAGCCTGTCGGCCTTATTACCATACAGCCGCGAACGGGAGCATAGTCAGCAAGTCCTGCGGCTTTTATGACGTCAAGATACCATTGTGAATAATTTTCTTCTTTAGGTGTTATGTTTCTTGCCACTTTGAAATTTATCTCCTTAACAAGTTTGTTTAAGTTTTTTATATTATACAAGTTTTATTTTAAGGCCACATTACGAAATTTTGAGCTACTGTGAAGAGCGTTAGAGTGCTTATTAGTGGTTGGATAATTAGGAGTTAGGAATTGAAAAATAAGAGCTAAAAACTTTTTCTTAAATCTTTTACACTCCTACTCAGGGTCTACAACCTTCTCAGGGACATAGACTCCTTTATTTTGAGCAGAATTGTTTTTCAAATACTGGTCAAAGAAATCAACCATGATTTTCATAACAGGCTCTTGAACCCAGTAAGGTCCGCCGTGAGCAGCATTCTTGACAACGTAACGTTCAGCAACTGCGCCTTTTGCCTTTAACGCTTGGAATAAAATATCCGTCTGGCCGGGTGAAACGAGCGTATCTGCGTCGCCGTGCATCATTAAAATCGGAACAAGATTTGCCGCGTTTTTCTCGACGTATGTAATCGGGCTTGCGTAGGCTGCTTCTTCGGGGTGAGCTAAAATTCCGCCGTCTTTTCCGCCGAATGTCGGAGTTCCTAAAGCCCAAAGAGCTTCAGTTGCGCCTGCTGAGGCGTGGCCTTTCTGATTTTCTTCGTCGTAATCCATGCCGATATTCGTTAAATCAGAAATTCCGAAAATATCAGCTGCACAGAGAACGTCGCTTGAGTAATCAAGAAAATCGCCTTTGTCAAATTCTTTCATGCCGTTCGTTAAACCTACGAATGCAGAAAGATAACCGCCAGCACTGTTGCCTAAAATTCCTACGCGGTTAACATCAATGTTATACATATCGGCGTGAGCGCGAAGCCAACGAATAGCGGTCTTGCAGTCCTCAAGAGGAAGCGGGAACTTTGAAAGAGGAGCGTAACGATATTCAATGCTTGCTACAACATAACCGGCCTGAGCAAGTCTCATTCTCTGCTGGATCCAGTTATTTTTGGGAGCCATGATAAAGCCGCCGCCCGTTACGAAAACGATTAAGGGCATAGGGTCTTTGCCGCCGGGAACTAAAACATCCATATGAAGAGCATAGAGCTGTGAGCCGCGCCAATATCCCTGAGCGAACGGAATATTCTCATAGAGATTAATAGCGTTTGTCGTGAGTTCGACATCGAGGACTTTGCTTTCAAATTTCTTGGCCTCGTCAGCGAATGCCATTGAAGCAAACAGCGAAACAACTAAAATAGCTAATAAAACTTTACGCATTAAAAAATACCTCCTAAAAAAATTTTTTTATTGCTTACGGATTTTTAATACCCGTTTACAATCCTGAAATTATTAAAACTTTCTACTTCCTAACTCCTAATTCCTACTTGTTTTTAAGATAATGCAACCGCAGCGTCCGCAGAAATTTTCTCTTGCGTCTCTCGCAGCACCGCAGCCGGCACACGGAATAATATCATCATTAGATTTATCATATTTTTCATAATAATTCATACCCTTATTGCCGTGATAGCGAACTCGGTCGCCTTCATTAAGATAATCAAACCAGCTTGGCCTGTCTAATTCTGTTAATTTCTCAGAGCCTCCATCATCTTTGCGGAATTTAATTATAAATCGCGTGTGATATTCGATGTTAACGTTACCATTATTTTCTTTAGTTTTTCGTGTATATTCTTCGGTTTCTTTGTTCTCGACAACGCCTTCCCAGTCTTTGCGTGTTTTGTTATTAAAATAATACCAAACTAAATCTATAGTCCAGACGATTGCTAAAACACCGCTGTAAATTTTCAAGCCCTCAGCGTCAAAATCAAGTTCACCAGGAATTATAAAAAGAATAACGCCGATAATTAAACTTAAAATTATCATGCAAATTTGAAAAGTTTTCTTATTTCGTCCGTGCCAAGCAGCGAACGAAGGGTGATTGACTTGGGTTGACCAGCCTACGCCGCCTGCACCGATTGCGTTATCAGTGTCAAACTTATCGTAAAAAGCTCCGCAGAATGGGCATTGAGTGTGTCCTTTCTCGACATTTTTTCCACATTTCCAACAGTAAAAATCGCCGTAACCGAATATTTTTTTTGCCATTTTTTAATATTATTTAGTCATAAAATGCTGGACGACCGCCACAGCAACAGGCGCGATTATGGCAGCAGCCGTGAATAAAATTCCAAATAATGTAAACCATTTATTTTGAGATTCTTTCATATCGTCAAAACGGTCATTTGTAGCTTTTATTTCAGTATGGAGAACGTTGATTTCGCCACGAAGATCACTAATCTCAGCTCGCATTTCGCTGCGAAAGCTATTAATTTCCGAACGAATTTCAGCGAACATAGCTTTAACCTCTGCCATGTTTCTATCGAGCCTCTCATCAACTACTTCTTTGTTAAATTCTGCACGCTCTCTCACGTTTTTAAGCTGAAGGTCAAAAATTTTTTGCGATACGTATTCATTATCTATTGCGCTTGCTCCATTCATCATTAATCCCCTCCCTTAACGACTGCATTAAAAATTTCTTCCATAGTTGCCTGTCTCGCAACTTCAATATCAATAAATCCTTGTCGTTCAGCCTCTTCAGCAGTTTGTCTGCCTATACACACAGCTTTAACTTCGCGCATGTTTTTAACACTTTCAGCAAAGCCTCGGACAGTTGAAGCCGACGTGAATATTATTATGTCTAAAAATTTTGGGACGTGAGTTAATTTTACAAAATCGGTTTTATAAATACAAATTTCTTCAAAATTCCATGATATTTTCGGGCCGTTTGTAGCTCTAAACATCAAAACTTTACCTGAAAGGCCGTTAGCTAAATTTTCAAGGTCAAAAACTTCCGGGATAAAATCGACCTTCAAGCCGTGATTTCTCAAAGCCTCCGCCGTTGCCAAACCTATAGCGGCAATTTTTGCATTGCCGATTTCTCGAATGTCGCGATTAGCTTCACTTAGTAATTCAAAAAAAGCCTCAACGCCTGTAACGCTCGTGAATCCTATCCAATCATAATCGGAAATTTTTTTATTATCGAGAGAATTTTTTATGACGCTTGTTTTAATTGTCGGCATCATGATAACTTCTGCGCCTGCATCCCTAAGCATTGATGCTAATTTTTCGCCGCGTCCTGCAGGTCTTGTGATTAAAATTCGCTTGTTGTTTAGAGGTAAATTTTTCCGCCAATCTAAATTTAATTTTGCAACATTGCCAACAACTATAATCGCTGGCGGATTAACTTTTTTTGCGGCCTCATAAAGATTTTTCAATGAAGTTTTCATTACGCGCTGCTGTGAAGTCGTGCCGTTTGAAATTATCGCGCAAGGAGTTTCAGGAGAAAATTTTTCTAACAATTTTTTTCCAAGTTCTTCAGCGTTGCTTACTCCCATTAAAAAAATAGCAGTTGAGTCTTCAAAATCCGGGATTAAATTATTTTTGTCGTGAGCCGTAAAAATATTGACGCCGCTTGAATAATCTCTGTGAGTCGCAGGTATGCCCGCATAGGCCGGTACAGAAAGCGCAGAACTCACGCCCGGAACAATCTCGAAATTTAATCCGGCTTTGATGATTGCTTCAGCTTCTTCGCCGCCGCGTCCAAATAAAAAAGGGTCGCCGCCTTTGAGCCTAACGATATTTTTATAAATTTTAGCTTTTTCTACGATTAAATTTTCAATTTCACGTTGAGAAACTTTGTGAGAGCCTGCGATTTTTCCGACGTCAATTTTTTCTGCCCGCTCAGGAATCATTGCTAAAACTCCTTCGCCAACGAGCCTATCATAAATAACAACGTCAGCTTTCATTAAAATTTCATAGCCCCTAAGAGTTAATAATCCTGAATCACCCGGTCCTGCGCCGATAAGATAAATCATAAATTGAAATCTCCTTTGTTTGTGTTATAATTCTTTCAATTACTTTTGATATTCGGGTCAGAAGTAATTTTTTATTACTACATTTATTACTACAAAAATCTTAAAATTTTTTGCGATAATCAGCTCTAATAAATTCAATTAAAAATTTTTTCAGCAAGCTCTCGCCCGATCGTTTCAGCTTCGTAAAGATTGCCTGATAAAACTCCGCGATAAAATTTTTTAGTAGCCTCGTCAATATAAAGCCCTTTAAGAGTCAAAGTTTCACCTTTTATATTTGCGAACGCTCCGACAGGGACATTACAGCCCGCGTTTAAGGCGCGTGAAAAACTTCGTTCAGCAAGTGCGCAAAATTTTGAATTTTCATCATTAACTTTTTCAAGATAAAAATAATTTTCGTTCCTCCGACCCTGACACACTAAAATTCCCTGACCCGGCGCGGGTAAAATTTCATCGACTTCAAAAATTTTTGAAATTCTATTTTCGAGGCCGAGCCGTTTCAAACCTGCCGCAGCTAAGATTAAAGCGTCAAATTCTCCGTCGTCAAGTTTTTTTAATCTCGTATTAACATTGCCGCGAACGGGAATAATTTTTTTCTCAGGGAAAATTTTTTCAAGCTGCAATCTTCTTCTCAACGACGACGAACCGATTAAATTTATTTCACTCCTAATTATTAAGGCATCGCGAGGGTCTTCTCGTTTTGAATAAGCTACGATCGGCAGAGCTTCGTTAATATTTGCGGGCAAATCTTTCAAGCTATGAATAGCAAAATCAATCTCGTGATTTAACAGAGCCTTTTCAAGTTCAAGCGTGAACATTCCTTTTATTCCTGCAGGGTCAGGCGAGAACGGCGACATATTTTTATCTCCGGAAGTTTTAATTTTGACTATGGAAATCTCAGCCTCAGGATAAAATTTCAAAATCTCCCGTGCGATTATTTCAGTTTGAGCAAGAGCAAGAGGACTCGCCCGAGTTCCGATTTTAATTTTCACGTTTTTTTACTCCTTTGTTATACTTTTCAAATAAAAAGCAGGATAAATTTTAACAGGAGAAAAATTTTCATGCCCGAAGATTTAGAATTAGATGAAATAACAGCTCGACTCGTTACGGAATTGGCAGCGAGCATAACGCCGACTTTGACTCAAAATTTGAATTCAGCCGTTCATGAAAGTCTGTCGGACTTTAAGCAGGAAAAACAAGAAAAGCAAGAGAAACTCGTCAATGATTTTGCAAACGCTGTCGACCGCACAAACATGATTTCTAAAGATTTGCAAAATCAAATTGAAAAATCTTTGCGTTCAAATATCGAAGACAACCGCGCCGCCCGCACAATGATAATGCAGTCGATGAGAAATGTTTTCGACGAGATCACGGCTTTAAGAAAAAATCTTGATAAAGTCCCCGAAGCTGTCGACTCGGCTTTGAAAAACATTAAACCCGCAGAAAATAAAAATCCCGAAGTTTTAGCTGAGCTTGATAAAATCTCAAATTTAGTCAAAGAGCTTATAGACGGTCTTAGAAATTTCAGTGAAACTTATGCACGCGACAAGGAGCAGCGAAGCCCCGAAAATTTACAGGCCGACGCTAACGAAGCTAATGCGGGTCTTTTAGAAAAATTATTGAACAATTCATTACCAGGACTTGAAGGACTTGTTAAAGCTCACGAAAAAGCTCAAAGTCATGAACTCGAAGAATTTTCAAAAGAAATTTCCGCTCTTCACAAAGAAAACGACAAGACTATAATTTTCAAGTTAAAAGAAGAATTTGAAAACGAGCTTGAAGAAAAATCAAAAGAAATTATTTCGCAGTTTGAAAACGAGCTTGACGAGCGCGACAAAAAAATTTTTTTATTTTTGAAAATTATTGCGGGTTTATCAGGATTTTGCGTGATTTTATCGTTAGTTAAACTTTTTATATAATGACAACAAGAAAAATTTTTTAGGAGGAAAATAAAAGTGGCAATTATTCAAATAGTTCAATGGGACGACGGCTTAAACTCTAATGACGTCCTTGCGTGGCGTTACGTTGACCGCAAAAATCCTTCAAAAAGCGACGAGTTAGGCAACTGGACTCAATTAGTAGTCCGCGAAAATCAAGAAGCAATTTTATTCCGCGACGGCCAAGCGTTAGATTTATTCAGAGCAGGGCGTCATTCGCTTTCAACTGATAATATTCCGCTGCTTCGCCGATTAATGAATTTGCCGACCGGAGGCGAGAGTGCTTTCAAAGCTGGCGTGTGGTTTGTCAACAAAGTCAATTTGCTTGATATTAAATGGGGAACTCCTACGCCGATTTTATTACGCGACCCTGAATATCAAATTCCTGTTTACGTTCGAGCTTTCGGTCAGTTTGGCTTAAGAGTCAAAGAGAGCCGACAGTTTGTCTTGAAACTTGCTGGCAATAAAACCGAACTCACGCGTACAGACATTGAAAATTATTTCAAGGGTTTAATCCTTGCGAAGATGGGCGATTTGATTTCGACTTATATTGCTCAAAAGAAAGTCAATATTTTCGAGATTAATTCTTATCTTGAGGATATGTCTAACGAAGCAGTTGAGAAAATTCGCAACGAGTTCATGAATTTTGGAATTGAACCGCTGAATTTTTATTTCGGCTCTGTGAATGTTCTCGACGAAGACGAAGGAATTAAGAAACTCAAAGCCGCTATGAGTGAACGCGCAAGCATGAATGTAATCGGCTACAACTATCAGCAGCAGCGTTCCTTTGACGTCTTACAAAAAGCAGCTGAAAACGAGGGCGGCTCATCATTGCTCGGCGCAGGCGTAGGGCTTGGCGCAGGAATGGGAATGGGCGGCGCAATCGGCCAAATGGCGGCTCAAATGAATCAATATATAGCCCCTCAAGGTCAGACTCCTGCAGCACC
>JAFVEW010000114.1 GCA_017475805.1 Synergistaceae bacterium
AACTGTGTATGGACGAAAAGGAATCCTTATAAATACTGAAATAAATTGTGCCTATACACAGAAAACTTTACACACTCGAGATTTTAGTTGTCATATAAACATTTTACTCTTGAGGAGAGAATATCTACAGTTGCTTTTAGAAAAAGGTTACGGGATACGGAAAGCTGCAAGAGCTTTAGGGTGCGACACCCGAAGAGGCTTTGAAAAATTCTGAAGTTATTATCGCTGAATGGCTCGAAACAGCTGAAATTCTTGGGCGCGAAATTCATCGATACGACGAAAATTTAATGTACGCATATAAGGATTAAAAGGTAAGACGTCAGAAATTTTGGAACGTTATTTATCATCGTAATGGCCTTTACAATGGGCTATGTAAATCCTATCGTCCTCCATATGATAAACAAGGCGGTCTTTTTCGTTAATGTGTCGACTGAACTCGCCTTGTAAATTTCCTGTTAATGCTTCGGGCTTTCCTATTCCGTATAAGCAGCCGTTACGCGCTATATCTTTAATTAAATCATTTATGTGTCTAAGAGTCTTTTTATCTTCGGATTGCCAATAAAGATAATCTCGCCAAGCGTCTTCTGACCATATTATTTCTGGCATGACTACACCTCTATTAATTCATGAACTTGTCCTTTTCCTTCGCGTAATTCCTGCACGGATTTCAGAACATAAGCCTGATTAGACTGAGAATAAAAAGGGTCGGGCGTCCGTGTTATTAAGAAAGGAATGCAATTTTCACGAAGCACAGCTTTAATGAAAATATTGATAGCTGTTGAAACGTTCAAGCCGACATTTTCGCAAAATTCATAAAAATTTTTTTTATCAAATTCGTCAACTTCCGCCACTATAGTGCTCATTTGACTAGCTCCTTTTTTTGAAATTTTAATTTCAATATTGTAGCAAATCACCGAAGCCGAGAAAAAATTAGAAGGCAAGACAGGAGAAATTTTGAGACGTTATTTGAAGCTGTAGTTCTGAAACTTAATAGTTATTTTTCGTTAACTTTCTCTATCTTCTTCTACATTTATTTTGAAAATTTCAAAGAATGTTAAAATTATGCGCGAAAAAAATTTGTAAGGAGGACTTACAGAATTATGCACGGTACTATTTGGGCATTAGTGCCTTCGTTTTTTGCAATAGGCTTGGCACTGCTCACAAAAGAAGTTTATTCTTCTCTATTTCTCGGAATTTTCTTAGGGGCATTGTTTGCAGCAGATTTTAACATAGTCAATGCTTTTAACGTCGTTGTCGTTAAGGGCTTGTCGTCTTCTGTTTCTGAACTTGGCGGAATAATTTGTTTCTTAGTAATTTTAGGAATCTTAGTTGGACTCGTGAATAAATCCGGAGGAAGTCAGGCCTTCGGGCGTTGGGCTGAAAAAAATATTAAATCCCGCGTCGGCGTCCAAATTGCGACGTTTATCTTAGGCATTTTAATTTTCATTGATGACTATTTTAACTGCCTCACCGTCGGTTCAGTTATGCTTCCCGTTACAGACAGAGCAAAAATTTCACGCGCGAAATTAGCATATTTAATCGACGCAACAGCCGCACCTGTCTGTATGATCGCGCCTATATCTTCGTGGGCTGCTGCAGTCTCTGGAGTCGCTAATGATTTAGGCACAGGTGTTACGGGAATACAGCTTTTCATAAAGGCAATTCCCTATAATTTTTATTCGCTCTTAACGTTCGTGTTTATTGTTGCTATCGTATTTATGAAATTTGATTACGGCAAAATGAAAATCGCTGAAATGAACGCGACGCTTAACGGCGATTTAGGAGCTTTGAAGGGTTCTGAATCTACAAGCGAAAATTCAAAGGGAATGATTCTCGATTTAGTTTTGCCTGTCTTGGCCTTAATCGTTGTAGTATTCTTTGCAATGTTATACGCTGGCGGCTATTACGGAAAAACTGACTGGATCGGCGACGAAAACGTAGGAAACTTGATCGGCGCGTTCGGAGACACTAACGCAATGATAGCTCTCCCTTGGGGCGGCTTAGTTGTTCTGTTAGGAACTTTCGTTTATTTCATGCTTAGACGAACAATTAAATTCAAAGAAATGGGCGAGTGCATTCCGCAAGGCTTTGTAGCTATGGTACCGTCAATCTTAATTTTAATCATGGCAACGACTTTGAAGACTATCACTTCAAACCTCGGCGCGGCACAATTTGTTCATGATTTGATGCTCGGAGCTTCGTCAGGACTTTATAGTTTATTGCCTGCTGTTATTTTCTTGGTCGCAATAGTCTTAGCGTTCGCTACTGGAACATCATGGGGAACATTTGGAATTTTAATCCCGATAGTTACGGCAATCTTCCCGCACGACAGCGAATTATTGGTAATTGGAATTTCAGCCTGCCTTGCCGGAGCAGTTTGCGGAGATCATTGCTCGCCGATTTCAGATACTACTATAATGTCATCAGCAGGTGCTCAGATTGAACACGTCCAGCACGTTGCGACACAGCTCCCTTACGCTATGACCGTTGCGGGCGTCAGCTTTGTAACTTATATACTTGCAGGCTTTATTAATAACTGGGTAATTTGCTTGGCCGTTGGCGCGGTCTTGGCGGTTGTAACACTTGCTTTTATTAAGAAAAGGACAGCGGACTAAAAAATTTTCGCTAAGGAGGCAGCGTTTATGAGGCGTGTATGTTTTGCGACTGTACTTTGCTTAATGTTTCTGACGTTTTCTGCATTCGCTGAAGATTTTAACGTCGTGATGAAGAGGGCCAATTTAGGCAATGCTGAAGCACAGTTTCAAATAGGGCGAATGTATGCTAATGGCGATGGCGTAAAACAAGATTATAAACTGGCCGCATCGTGGTACGAAAAAGCTGCGAAGCGTTCTCACCCTGCGGCGCAGAATAATCTCGGCGTCCTTTATCACGATGGGAAAGGCGTTAAGCAAGACTATAAGAAAGCTCGTAGATTGTATGAGAAAGCTGCCGCTCAGAACTATGGTTTTGCTTTTGGTAACCTTGGCTGGATGTATCAGCACGGGCAAGGCGTTGATGTCAATTACAAAAAAGCCTTTGAATATTACATTAGAGGAGCAGCACAGGGAAATGCTCGTTCGCTGAATCAACTCGGCTGGTTTTACGAACACGGTCTTGGCGTTGAGATAGATTACGGCGAGGCTTTTAAGTGGTATTCAAAGGGTGCGAATAAAGGCAATGACGCTAGTATGAATAACATCGCCAATATGTATGAGAATGGCATGGGAGTTGCGAAAGATATTAAAAAAGCTATCGCCTTGTACAGACAGTCTGCGGAAAAGGGCAACGAAAACGCAAGAGCGGCACTCGTAAGACTAAATGCCTCATATATGACTACACCTACGATACAGGGAAACGTCGCTGAAGGAAATGACGGATACGTTTCCTTAAACGATGATGCTGATGTTAAACCGAGAATGGCAGTTCTTGCTTTTGAGGACAGAAGCGAGGGGAAAAAAGCTAATCCGAAAGCCATTATGAATATGGTGGTCACAGAGTTACATAAAAAAAGAAGCTTTGCCTTATTAGAGCGTGAACTTATCGATGACATCAGTAAAGAAGCAAATTTTGAATATTCTGATACGTCAACAGCTGTAAAAATCGGAAAACTTAAGAGTGCACAGTACGTCATGACGGGAGCAATTACACTTTACTATTACAGCGAGAATCGTCCGGGTTCGTACTCCCGATTCTTGGAGCAGAAACTAAGGCCAAAACTGCTTATGTAGTCATTGACCTTAGAGTAATTGATGTCGAAACAGGGGAGATAGTTTATGCGCAAGATAAAACGGGAAAGGCTACGCAGAACGCTAAAAAATCAACCCTCAAGGACTACAATAAGGTAGTAGGAGGTCTTTTAGACGCAGCAACCCGAGACGCTGTGAGTAAACATGTATCTGCATTAATGCTCTCTCTTGAAAAATTTAACTCGCGTAAGTAAGAATTTAATGAACAAATACGGCTTGCGCTGATATAATTTCGAGCGAGCTTGAAAATTTTAAGTTTCGCTCTTATTTTTTATTTAAGGAAAATAAATTAGAATGATAAAAGTAAAAATTTGCGGCATTTGCCACGAATCTGAAATCGGAATAATGAACGAGTTAGCTCCCGAATATGTCGGGTTTGTTTTTATTCCAAAGAGCCGCCATTTTATCGCGCCTGAGTATGCAAGTATGCTGCGCTCAAAACTTCGTAAAGGTATTCAATCAGTCGGAGTCTTTGCAAACGAATCATTAAAAACTGTAGCTATGTGCGTTGAAACCGCAGGACTTAACATGGTTCAGCTTCATGGCAACGAGACGGGCGAGTATGTTGCGGCATTACGCGAGTATATTCGTTGCCCGATTATGAAAGTTTATAAAGTTTCTAAGCCGATTGACGCTGAAAGAGCAATGTATTCAACGGCGGATTATGCTATGCTTGACGGCGGCAACGCTGGCGACGGAAAAACTTTTGACTGGTCTTTGATCGGCAAAGTTCACAGAAAATTCTTTCTTTCCGGCGGTTTAACTCCTGAGAATGTCATAAACGCTTTGGCTATTTCTTCACAGCCTTATGCCGTCAATGTAAGTTCGGGCGTCGAAGCAAACCGAATAAAAGATTATAAAAAAGTTATGCAATTTATCGCGGCCGTTAGAAATTTCAAAACTAAGAAAACAGTTTCGATATAAAAATTTTTAATCATGTTTTTAATTTTTCTCGCCGGAGTTCTTTGGGGAGCTATTGGAATTTTCGTTAAAGAATTAAACTCGCTCGGAGCAAGTTCTGCACAGACTTGTTTTTTAAGAATGTTCTCAGGATTTTTAATAATGTCTGCGGTCGGCCTCGTTAAAAATAAAAAAAATTTTTTCGCGGTTGATAAAAAAACTTTATTATTATGCGCAGGGCTCGGCTTAATTTCTCATGGATTTTTTAATATCTGCTACACAGCTTCGATTAAATTAAACGGAATGGGAATAGCCTGCGTCTTGATGTACAGTGCTCCTGTCTTCACGGCAATAGCTTCGGGAATTTTCTTTCACGAAAAAATTTCAGGCTTAAAGATTTTTGCCTTAGCGTTAAATATTCTCGGTTGTATCTTGACGGTAACGGGCGGCAGCTTAACGGGCAGCGAAAAATTTTCTTTAATCGGAATTTTAGCGGGACTCGGCACAGGATTTTGTTACGGAATGGCCGCGATATTCGGCAAGGCAGGCGAAAAAACTGACGCTTCGATAATAAGCGCGTATAGTTATCTTTTTGCGGCGTTATTTTTATTTATTTTTAACACGCCGAGCCTCGAAAATCTTAACGCAAAAATTTTAAGCATCGGCTTTTTATATGGATTAATTCCGACATCATTAGCTTATATAGTGTATTATAACGGCTTGAAAAAAATAAGCGACACAAGCAAAGTTCCTGTTATAGCTTCTATCGAACCCATAGTAGCGGTCTTAATCGGAATAGTGATATATAATGAACAAGCTACAGCCGCAAATTTTTTAGGCTTTGCTGTGGTATTTTTATCGATTGTTATAATGGTAAAGGCAAAATAGAAATAAAGAAATAAAATTGAAAGTGAAAAAATTTTAGATACAGGTGATAAATAACATGTCGAAAATTGCAGTGGCGGTTTTGAACCGCAAGGGCGGAGTAGGAAAGACCACGATGGCGGTTATACTTGCGCAGATAGCTTTAGTCAGACATAACAAAGTTCTTGCCGTTGACATTGACCCCTCAGGCAACTTTTCTGACGCTTTAGGCTTCATGAAAAACTACTTCAAAGACTCATTGAGAATTAAAAAGACACTCGAAGACAGCGACGCGGATGCTCCTGAAGAATGGATCGTAATTGACTGCCCGCCTAATCTTGATGACGAATCAAAGCACGCTATAGATTTTGCTGATATTGTTGTCGTGCCGGTAAGACCTGACTTTTTCTCTCTCTCAAACTTGGGCGTAATGTACTCGACCGCAAAAAAATCAGGCAAAGAAAATTCTCAGCTTCCTTTAGTAAAAATCGGCTATGATACTTCAGCAATGAGTAAAATCGCTAATCAAATTATAACTGAGCGTGATTATCCTGTCGCAGAAGAGTTGCCGCTGCATAAAAGAATCCCGTTCAATATAACGTCAGGGCTTGTATGGTCAACAGGCTTGACGGCTAATTCACGAAAACCTTACGAAAGGCTTTTTGGGAAAATCATCAAAGCCGTTGAAGAGTTAAGTGCGGGTGAAGCTGATATAAAAGGCGTTTGGACGGCGAGAAAAGAGGAAGAAACAGAAGATGCGAATATTTAAGGGACTTGAAAATATTCACGCCGTTATTGACAGACACGACAATGAATGGCGCAGAGAACAGGGCGAGCCGGAGATTCCAGAATATACACCTAATGAAGCTGCCCGCCGCCGTTGGGAGAAGACTCTTAGAGACGGCGATGGAGGACTCGAATCAGGCAGATTTAAGAAAGGATTATCGAAAAAGACTAACAAAGATCCCAAAGAAGGAAACGAATCGAACAGCCCTGAAGTTGAAATCGTTGAAGTAATAAAACAAGAAGGCGTGCAACATTCTTGGCTTTATAACGAAGTAGAAAAGGCCGTCAAAGCTGCTGTAGCCGGTGATAAAAAACACACTAAAGTTATCGCAATTTTCGTTCCTGTAATTCAGAACGCTAAAGAATTTGAGGAGCTTCCTGCTGACGATAGTGTAACTTTGCCGCCGGTCGAAGAGGAAATTCCGCAAGAAGATGACACTATGCCGTTTGACATAACGGTTGATGAAACATTAGAAGCACCTCAGCCTGCCGACGGATTCAGCTAAGTTGTAGAGATGTCTGTTGAAACTGAAACGCCAGAAGAGGAAGAAGTTTTAGAGGACACCTCAGAACCTGCATTAGGCGACGTTTATGAAGAAAAGCCTGAACAGGAAGAACAGGGAAGCGAAACGGAGCCGGAAGAACATCATGATTTTAATTTGCTTCCTGAAGGCCAAGAGCACCCGGACGAAGAATTAGCTCAGGCTTTTAACACTATGGAAGAAAAATTAGAAGAATCATTAGCGGAGACTCCAGCTCCAGAAGCTGAACCTGAATCAGATTTTAATGTTAGTGAAGGCGAAACTGAAAGCACAGAATTTACGGCTGAATCGACAGAAGACGACATTTTAACCGAAGAAATTTCCGAGCCTACGGAACTTTCAGAAGGAGATCAGCTTGACGAATCCTTTCGCGGTTCAGAAAACGACGAACTTGGCACCGACATCGCAGCAGCAGACAGTTCAGAATTTGAATCAGACTTTGCAACAGAAACAGAAGACATCGACGAAAACATCGGGGATTCTGACTTTAATGAAGAATTTTCAGAAGAAGTTAATGAACCTGTTGTTGAAGCCGAAAATCCTGCAGAAGAATTAACAGTTATCGACGAAACTCCTGACTTAAACGAATCTGAAACATCCGGCGAGGCTATGAGCTTTGAAGAGTTCCCGGTTATCAAAGAAAACGAAGCTGAAGCTTCTGACGCTAATCTCGACGAATTTATAGAAGAAGTAACAGATGATAACATCGATCTGCCTGATGAGAACGAGAATATTCCGGACGAAGCTGTAAAAAAGACTTTAGAGCCTCCGACAATCGAAGATTTTGAAGACGAAGAAATCTTTGAAGAACCTCTCGAAATGCTCGACGAAAATTCTGGAATAGAATCAGAGTTAGACTATGAATATAGCGAATATAGCGACGATAATAAGGACATTCGCATAGAATAAAATTTTTTAATTTCTAATTCCTAATTCCTCATAAATTTTCAGCCAATTTTCACACGTCAAATCTTCGGCGCGAATATTTTTATCGATTTCAGCTGAGTCAAAAATTTCTTGTAATTTATTTATATCTGAAATATTTTTGAAATCTTTAAGATTATTTAACAAAGTCTTGCGCCGATGAGCAAAACCGCAATGTAAAAGTTCACTCCACAAAGAATTATTTAATAAATCAAAATTTTTTTCTATAACGATTTCAACGATCGCCGAGTCAACGTCAGGAACAGGCCGGAAACAGTTTCGTGAAACATTTTTGACGATAGCTGCGCGTCCCATTGCTTCAATCGTAACACCTAAAGGATAACGCTCTTTTGTGTCTGGCGTAGCAGTTAATCTCAAGGCGGCTTCTTTTTGCAGCATGAATAAAAAATATTTTAAGCCTTTTGACGAAAATTTTAATAAATTCCAAATTAAAGGCGTCGTAATGTTATAAGGAATATTTGCGACAATTTTATTAGGGAAAGGATTTAGCGATTCATAGTCAAATTTCACTGCGTCGCCCCAATGAAGTCGGAAGCCGACTGCCGGATGAAAATTTTTCTCGTTATTTTCCAATTCTTCAAGC
>JAFVEW010000115.1 GCA_017475805.1 Synergistaceae bacterium
AAAATCTCCCTTGTTCTTAAAACTCGGGAGACTTTCTTTTTTTATTTTATACTCAAAGAACTTTAAAAATTGAACAAAGAACATCATCAAATTTTTGAAAATATGGAACTGAATCAGCGATTTTTTTCTTGAGCCAATTCCAAAAATGTTCTATCGGATTTAATTCGGGGGAATATGGCGGCAGAAATATTATCTGGTGATATCCTAATAAAGTGGACACAATAAAAGGAAATTAAAAAGGAGGCACAAAAATGGGAAATCATATTCCTAAATACGACGACGAATTAAAAAAAAGTCTTGTTAGCATGTATCAAAATGGAAAATCTCAAACTCAAATTGCTCGCGAATACGGAGTTTCTCTCAGTGCGTTGTCTAGGTGGATTAAGCTGTTTTCGGAGGTTAAATTAGATGACCAAACTGTAATGACCGCAAAACAAATTAAAGAACTTCAAAAGCGTAATGCCTTGCTTGAAGAGGAGAATTTAATATTAAAAAAAGCGATTGCCATATTCACGCCTCACTCAAGCAACGCTTAGAGGCTGTTCATAAACTTCGTTATGAGCACAAGATAAAGACACTATGTAAAGTTCTGAATGTTAACCGTAGCACTTACTATAAGCATTTTCACTCGCCCCTCTCAAAAAGAGTGCTGGAAAATCAGACTTTAAGGACTAAAATTCTTCAACTTTACAATGCGTCCGATAAAAGGCTTGGTGTAAAGAAAATGAAGCAGCGTCTTATGGCTGAATATGGCATTAATATTAGCGTGGGGAGAGTATATAGGCTTATGAAATCTATGCAGTCGCCTAAAATGTCGACTCATAGAATTCATGGATACCACATGAAAAATTATACCGAACAGGCTGAAAATATACTTAAAAGGCAGTTTAGTCCACCGGCTCCAAATATAGTATGGGTAAGTGATATTACTTTTATTCATACAGCTAAGGGACAAGTTTATCTATGTGTAATCATAGATTTATTTGCAAGAAAAGTTATAGCATGGAGTGTCAGCACCAGTCAAAGTACAAAATTTGTAGCCAAGCTTTTGTTAAGGGCATGGAAATTAAGAAGAAATTCTAAGTCTGTGATCTTTCATTCAGACAGAGGAACGCAATATACTTCGAAAATATTTCGACAGTTAATTGATGAACTAGGTTTCCGTCAGTGGCTTTCAACTTCAGGTTGTCCTTATGATAATGCAGTAGTTGAAGCATTCTTCAAATTTCTCAAAAAGGAAGAAATAAATAGACGAAAGTTTTCGCAAACTGAAGAAGTAAAACAGTCTGTATTTTCTTATATTGAAGGATATTATAATAAAAAGCGGCCTCATAGTGCTAATGGCGGACTTTCTCCAGATGAGAAAGAAGCGGAATTTTGGACAAAAAAGAAGTAATTTTTTATTTATTTTACCTTTTCGTGTCCACTTTATTGACTATTATCCACTTCTTTAACTGATTTTCACAAATACACATTGTCGTTACTGAAACTTTAAAAACTGTGCTAATCTGTGCCCCTCATGCCAATATTCTAAAGTTCTTTTTCTATATTTTCATCGTATGCCATAATTTTGTATTATACATTTTTTAAGTTTTTAGCTATAATGCCTTCTATTTTTTTCATTCCAAAAATATGTGTAGAGTCTTCATAAATTACGTAGTGGAATTTTATTTATTAAAACTTAAAATTGCCCACAAAGAAAAAAAACGCGAAAAAATCTCATCTCCGAAAATCATTATCACGAAGCAGCCTATTGATAAAAACGGGACAAGAGGCATAGTGTCATGACGTCCCCATTTGAACTTCCCGATTAGAATCATAATTATCGCAAACGCTCCGCCCGCTAATATACCGATATATAAAGCGGCTAAAGTAAATTTCATGCCGAGTACCGCGCCCATTCCGCCCATGAATGAAGCATCGCCCCAGCCCATTCCGCCGCGTGAAAGGAAGATTATCAGCGCAAAAATTCCCCAGCCGACAGCCGCGCCTTCAATGCCGTCTAAAACTGCAGGCCAGCCTCCGGCAATTCTAATTAACAAACCTAAAACGCCGGGAGCAATAGCAAAAATATCAAAAACATCTCCGGTCTCAAAATCCGTCAAAGAATTTAAGACAAGTCCGCACGCTCCAATGCCGAATAGCAGGCAAGTCCAAGAAATTTTATATTTATAAAAAATCATTACGGACATTGACGCGCAAATTATTTCTACTAATAAATAACGGATCGAAATTTTAGCACCGCAGTTTTTACATTTACCGCGCTGAAACAGCCATGAAAAAATCGGTATTAATTCCCAAAATCCAAGAACATGGCCGCAAGTTTCACAGATTGAACGCTCACTACCCCACCACGTTTTATTAATGACGCTTCTGTGAGCGACGACGTTTAAGAATGAGCCGAGACACGCGCCTAAAATCCCGGCTATTATTAATAA
Source organism: Synergistaceae bacterium (assembly GCA_017475805.1). The sequence continues at coordinate 2,439 of JAFVEW010000115.1, forward strand.
CTCAGCTGTCATTGTTTCTTTTGTTTGTCATATAAATAATGACGTTCTCCATTGTCTTTTTCTCTGCCGCGCGAGTAAACCGAACCGCCGTAGCTCGTCGGAGTTTTTTTCATTTTTTGAAGCTCTCCGCTGAATTCAGCAGCGAGTTTTTCACGGTCGGTTGCTTTTCTGCTTCCGTAGGTTTTTAAGTCGCGTTCAAGATAACCTAAATCGACAAGTGCTTGAATATCAGCTGTGTCAATGTCCATAGCTTCGCCAAGTCTATAAATATCGAAATCATCGTCTTCGTTATCGCGTAAATATTCATGAACTCGCCCGTAAATATCATCGAGCCTATGCCGACAATTTCTGCAAATTCTATAATGGTCTGAGCCGTTAGCTCTAAGATTGCCGCAAAGTCTGCATCTTACAAGTTCCATAAAAATCCCTCCGTTTTATTTATTTTATTTCAAATAATGCTGAATAACAGCTACAGCAATCGGTGTAACGACTGCGGCGGCTGTGAATAAAATCCCGAACAGTGTAAACCATTTATTTTGATGTTCTTTCATGTCGTCAAAGCGGTCAATTAAACCTTCGATAGCCGTGCTGAGTTTTTCTTCGACTTTATCAATTTTCATGTCGAGAACATCCATTCTCGCGTTAAGAACGTCCATTTTTGCATTTAACGCTATATTTAACGATTTAATTTCGCTGTGAATATCAGCCTGATTTTTTTCCATGATGGCGCGATTTTTTGCTTCACGCTCATCAAATAATTCTTTAGAAACGTATTCCATAATTTATATCACTCATTATTTCAAATAATGCTGCACTACAGCTACAGCAACAGGCGCGATAATAGCGGCAGCCGTGAATAAAATTCCGAACACAGTAAACCACTTATTTTGATGTTCTTTCATGTCATCGAAACGGTCAATTAAACCTTCGATAGCCGTGCTGAGTTTTTCTTCGACTTTATCAATTTTCATGTCGAGAACGTCCATTCTCGCGTTAAGAACGTCCATTTTTGCATTCAGCTTTGTTTCAACTTTGTCAATTTTTGCGTCGAGACTATCAATTTTTGAGTTTAGTCTGACATCAAGATTATCGATTTTTGAATTAAGAGCCATAATTTCGTTTTGAAATTCAGCTTTATTTCTGGCATCGTGTTCATCGAATAAATCTTTTGAAACATAAATAGCTTCTGTTAAATTCGTATCGCTCATGATTAATCCTCCTTAATTCTTAGTATTTTTTATAGCTGAATTATAATCTTTCAAAAATTTCGCTGTATAGCCTTTTGACTTTTTCATTAACTCTTCGGGCGTGCCGGAAGCCACTAATTCGCCGCCTGCCTCGCCGCCTTCAGGTCCTAAATCGATTATATAATCAGCTGACATTAAAACGTCAAGATTATGTTCAATAAAAATCACGGTGCTTTTATTATTATCGATTATTCTGTGAATTATCTCCAATAATTTTTTAACGTCCGTGTAAAAAAGTCCTGTTGTAGGTTCGTCGAGCAAATAAAGAGTCCGGCCGCCGAATTTTTTTGAAAGTTCTTTAGAAAGTTTCACTCGTTGAGCTTCGCCGCCTGATAAAGTCAAAGCCGATTGTCCAAGCTGAATATAGCCTAAGCCTGCGTCTTGAATAACTTTTAATTTATTTGCAATCTTAGGAATATCAGCGAAAAATTCCATAGCTTCATCGACGGTCATAGCCAAGACATCAGCGATATTTTTATCTTTGAATTTAACTTCAAGAGTTTCGTGATTATAGCGAGTGCCCTTGCAAATTTCGCAATCCGAATAAATATCCGGCAAAAACAGCATTGAAGTTTTCACGCTTCCTGCGCCTCCGCAAGCCTCACAGCGTCCGCCTTTAACGTTAAAGCTAAAGCGTCCTGCCGTGTAGCCTCTGATTTTTGCTTCGGGCAACGACGCGAAAAACTCTCGGATTAAAGAAAAGACGCCCGTGTAAGTCGCAGGATTTGAGCGCGGAGTTCTTCCAATCGGACTTTGATCGACGAGGACGATATTATCAAAAAATTCTGTGCCTTCAATGCTTGTAAATTTTCCGGGACGTTCTCTGAAATCATTATCTAAAATTCTTCGCATTCCTTTGTATAAAACATCATAAAGAAAACTGCTCTTGCCTGAGCCTGACACGCCGCTGATACACGAGAAAACTCCGACAGGAATTTTAACGTCAATATTTTTTAAGTTATGATGTTCTGCACCGTTGACTTTAATCCAGCCGGAGGGCTTGCGGCGTTTTTCTCTCCTTACTATTCCTGTTTCTTCGCCGCGAAGATATTTTCCTGTTTTTCCGTTGGATTTCAAAACTTTTGTGTAAGAGCCTGAATATAAAATTTCGCCGCCTTTTTCGCCTGCTTCTGGGCCGAGTTCGATTAAGGCGTCAGCGGCCTGCATTGTTTCTCGGTCATGTTCAACTACTACAACAGTGTTGCCAAGATTTTTTATAGATTGCAGAGAACGGATTAATTTTTCTGTATCTCTTGAATGAAGGCCGATTGTAGGCTCGTCTAAGACATATAAAACGCCGCTTAAATTTGAGCCGATTTGTGTAGCAAGTCTAATTCTTTGACTTTCACCGCCTGAAAGAGTATCGGCGCGTCTTAGTAACGAAAGATAACCGACGCCGACATCAACTAAAAATTCTAAGCGTTTTATAATCTCGTTCAAAACTTGGTCAATAATTGCATGTTCGCTTTTAGTAAGTTTGAAATTTTTTATTACATTTACTAATTTATCGACGGGCATTTCTAATAATTCGCCGATGCCGTAACCTGAAACTTTTACGTTCAGAGCCTCTTGGCGCAGACGTAAACCGCCGCAAGTTTTACAAATATCTTCTTCGCGGTATTGAGCGACTTCTTCAGCGACGTTTTCATTATCAGCGAACCATTGTAATTTATTCTCAAGCCAGCCTACAACGCCCTCATAACGTCCCATATAAGGCCGCGCTATGCCTTTTTCGTCAAAAATCATAGGTAATTTTTCATCGCCGCTTCCGTTCCATATAAAATCCTGAACTTCTTTGCTTAATTTTTTATAAGGCTTTGTCAAGTCCCAGCCGTGTTTTTCGGCAAACATCTTTAATTTTTCGATAGTATGAGGCTTAGTTTTCCAAGGGATTATTGCGCCGTCTAAAACGGAACGCTCTGGATCTATAGCGAGTTCACGCGAATAATGTTCATGACTTCCAAGCCCTCCGCAGTCAGGGCAGGCTCCGACGGGATTATTAAAAGAAAATAAGCGAGGCTCTATTTCCGGCATCCCTATTTCACAATCAGGGCAGGAATAATTTTCCGTCATTGTATATTCTTCATGTTTTTCAGGTTTAACTAGTACATAGCCGCCGGAAAGTTTCAGAGATGCTTCGACACTTTCAGCCAAACGACTGCGTTTATCACTCGAAATTTTTAATCTGTCAACTAAAATCTCAATATTATGTTTTTTATTTTTGTCAATCGAAATTTCTTCTTCTAAATAATAAACTATTCCGTCAACGCGGGCGCGTGTATAACCTTTTTCGCGTGTTTGATTAAATAAATTTTTGAACTCGCCTTTTTTGTTTTTTACTAACGGAGCGAAAATCTCAATTTTCAAATCTTTTTCGTGTTTCAAAATATAATCTAAAATTTCATCTATTGAATGACGCTGTACGGGTTTTCCGCATTTAGGACAATGAGGTATTCCGATCCTTCCATACAATAATCTAAAATAATCATAAATTTCTGTTACTGTTCCTACTGTTGAGCGTGGATTATGTCCCGTTCCTTTTTGTTCGATTGAAATGGCTGGAGATAAGCCTGAAATTTCATCAACATCGGGCTTTTTCTGAACTCCTAAAAATTGCCGCGCATAAGCTGAAAGACTTTCAACATAACGTCTTTGTCCTTCAGCGTAAAGAGTATCGAAAGCGAGTGAAGATTTCCCCGAGCCTGACGGTCCTGTAATAACAACTAATTTTTCGCGCGGAATATCGATGCTGATATTTTTAAGATTATGTTCACGTGCGCCTTTTATCGAAATTTTCTCGTTCAAGATTTTTTAATTTCCTTTCTATTTTTAGGCACTCAATGCCAAACTTAATTCCTCAACTTTTTCAGGCTCGACGCTCAAGCCGTTCAAACAAATTTTGCAAGTTTCGTCGTCATATTGCAAATTCAAAATCACTTTTGCGTTGCCCTTACAGCTTCTTAATTTCTGAACAAACTCTTTCATTCCTAAATGCTCTTTTTTATTTAAGTCAATATTGATATTAAAATATTGCTGTGCATTTTCAAGCTCATCAGAGAAATTAACTTTATTAATAATTAATTGACCGCGATCGCCCATCTGTCCTTCAATAGTGCAGGCCGTTCCAACTTTTAATTTTTCTTTTAGCACTGTCCATGTCTTTGGAAAAGCAACGGCTTCTAAGCTATTTTCTGTGTCTTCAAAATTAATTATTGCCATAGTTTCGTTGTTTTTTGTATTTTTTTCAGTGATTGACGTTATAATGCCGCCTAAGCATGGCCTTATATATTCACTGCGCCAGTCTTTAACGTCGCCAATCGTGCAATTTATGTAAGGCTCGAATTTTTCTTGATAAACTTCGTAAGGATGTCCTGACATATATAACCCCGTAACTGTTTTTTCAAAATTTAATTTTTCATGTTCGTCATATTCAGGGACAACGGGCATCTCAGGCTCTGCTGAAATTGCCGCATCGTCGCTTGTAACGTCAAACAACGAAATTTGCTCATCTTGTTTTTTTACGTTTTGAGCCGCGTTAAATAACATTGGGAGCGCATTAATAAGCTGTGCTCTATTATTATGCAACTGGTCAAAAGCTCCGGCCTTGATTAAATTTTCGACGGCAGTTTTATTAATGAGGCTTTTATCGATGCGTTCAATGAAGTCCCATAAAGACTTGAAATTCCCGTTTGTTTTACGTTCATTAACTATCATATTTACGGCATTATGTCCCATTCGAGAGACAGCACCGAAGCCGAAACGAATTACTTTTCCGTCGGGTGTGAAACTTTCGAGCGAGGAATTAATATCAGGCGGCAAAACAGGGATTCCTGAACGCCGGACTTCTAAAACATAATGGCCTAACACTTCTTTTTTTGCTTTCATTTGGCTCGACAAGTACGAAGCTAAAAACTCGACTTTGTAATTTGCTTTTAGCCATGCAGTATCATAAGAAATCAAAGCATAAGCCGCACTGTGAGATTTATTGAAGCCGTAGCCTGCGAATTTTTCGATATTGTCAAAAATATCGGCGGCGGTCTTAGGATCGATTTTATTTTTCTCAGCACCGGCCAAGAATTTCACTTTCTGTTCCTGCATAACGTCGACTTTTTTCTTTCCCATAGCTTTTCGCAAAATATCTGCTTCACCGAGCGAATAGCCCGCCAAAACTGAAGCGCACTGCATAACTTGCTCCTGATATAAAATGACGCCGTAAGTTTCTTTCAAAACTCCTTCAAGCAGCGGATGAGGATAAGTAACAGGTTTGCGGCCGTGTTTACATTCTATATAAGTATCAACCATTCCACTGTCAAGAGGTCCGGGACGATACATCGCCAACGCCGCGACTAAATCTTCAAATCTATCTATTCTAAGTTTTCTTAGCATTGCTCTAATCCCGTCGCTTTCAAGCTGAAAAACGCCCATAGTGTCAGCCTCCTGCAAAATTTTGAAAGTCGCAGGGTCATTCATTTCGTCATTAACTTTGTTTAAGTCGGGAACTTCTTTGCCGTTATTCTTAATATTTTCGAGAGCCTCTTGAATAATAGAAAGCGTCTGCAAACCTAAGAAATCCATTTTAACAAGTCCTAATTTTTCGACGGGTTCCATCGTGAATTGCGTAACTATTTGACTTATCCCATTATCGTCTTGGCCTGTGCTTATGCGTTTAACGGGAACAACGTCAGTAATAGGAACGGGAGTTATAACAACTCCTGCGGCGTGCTGTGAAGTATGACGCGCTAATCCTTCTATATTCATTGCCTTGTCTACGATGTTATGAACGCTTGGGTCTTCTTCGTAACGTTTTTCAAAATCTGCTGTAGTTTCTAAGGCTTCATTAATGCTCTTGGCCGTCGCGGGAATTAATTTCGCTGTGCCGTTCATAAGTTCGTAAGGCATTCCCAATGCTCTTCCGACATCTTTAATTGATTGACGGCCTTTCATTCGTCCGAATGTAATAATTTGAGCTACGTGATCGCTTCCGTATTTTTGTGAAATATAACGTAAAAGTTCGTCGCGTCCTTTGTCTGAAACGTCAGTGTCAATATCGGGCATTGAAATTCTTTCAGGGTTCAAAAATCTTTCAAATAACAAATTATATTTAAGAGGATCAAGCTCTGTTATTTTTAAGCTCCATGCAACGACAGACCCAGCGGCAGAGCCTCGTCCGGGACCTATAGGAATATTTTTTTGCTTTGCTGCTTGAATAATTCCAGAGACTATTAAGAAATAAGCTGAAAATCCCATTTGAGTTATTATCCCTAACTCATATTCTAAACGTTTTGAATATGCTTCTGGAATTTCAGTTCCGCGAGCCTCAAATCGTTTTCTAAGTCCTTCGTGAGCTTTTTCGCTCAAATCTTCTTCGGCTGTCTGACCTTCTTTCAAGTCCAAGTTCGGCAAAATATATTTTCCTGTCTTCAATGGCAATTTAACATCACAGCGTTCAGCTATTGCAAGAGTGTTAGTAATTGCCTCAGGGATTGTATCTTCAAAAACTGCGCACATCTCTTCGGGCGACATTAAATAAAATTCGTTTTTTGAAAAT
>JAFVEW010000116.1 GCA_017475805.1 Synergistaceae bacterium
TTCAGTTCAGGCAGCCAACGATACACTGACGCAGCAGGACAGAAGCTATATCCAGGAAGAAATCGGACAGCTTAACGAGGAAATTACACGTATCGGCAACACGACACAGTTCAACAAAAAGAAACTCCTCAACGGCGACGCAGCAGTCCTTTGGAGCAGCAGCGACAGCGAGACAAAAGCTATCGTCAACGGTGGTCTTCGTGAGATCGACCAGTTCGGTCAGAAGAAGTCAATCGAAGGCAACTACAAGATCAGCGTAAAAGCCGAACCCGGTCAGGGCGAAGTCCAGAAGTCAGACATTATGAAGATTAAGCACCCAGACGTCGTAATCAACAAGAACATCAACACCCAGAGAGGCGTTGAAGATATGACAGTTGATAACGTACCTGCAGGCAGCTACAAACTTTCATATACATCCGGCCCTGAAGCGCAGGCAAATATGGTTGCTTCATATGGCATCGGCGGTCCTACGCACACAACGCAAACTACGTTTGATCCTCAGAGTGCAAACGCTCCTGTAACAAAAATCACCGTTATGACAGATGACGGAGTTGAAATCTGGTCAACCAGCGGCACTGACATTTTCGGAACAGGCGATGCAGAAGCAACATCAGATATTCAGCAGGGATACTTCGACGGAACAAACGGCGAAGCAGTTACGGACGGTGCCAGCGTTGAGCATGAGTATGCTGGTGTTATGGATGAAATCGTTGCTGCAGCGAAGAGCAAAGGCATCACACTCAGCGGAACTTTCACAGACGGCATTACAGCTACAAAAGTTGGCGATACTGTTGCGCCCGGTCTTAAGATCGTCTATGAAGGCGGCGGCACTACCGATGTCAGCCCTCAGGCGACCGTAGGTACGGATGAAGCTGGAGCAGTCAACCCTGCCAGCGGAGTGTTCACTTTCACTGCCAGCGGCGACCTTAATGAAAACGCAAGCGTCCTTTTCGAGGTCAAGAACATTGATGCAGTAAGCAAAACCGTTACTCTCCAGGCAACAGCTCATAAGCTTTCTGAAAACGGCACATCATCAACCTCGTTCCAGGATGATATTATTCTTTCACTTGGTGAGGATAACAGCAACCCTAACACAGTCAGCCTTGATAAACTTCTTGGCGTTACAGAAGGTTCAACTGACTATTCAACAATTCAGTTGGTAGATGAGGCCGGCTTCAATACCATTCAGGAAGGGGCAAAGTTTGTCTATTCAGTAACTCCTGACGGATTAAAAGCAGCCAACGCCAGCGACGGCGGAGCAATCGGAATCAACCTTGACGCCCAGCTTGACAGCACCAGCGATGAGAAATGGGATGGCGGTCCTTTCAAAGGCAAGACAGTGCAGTACGTCTTAGACGGCGACAAAGTTGCGAACAGCGAACTTGACTTCACCAACTTCTACCTTAATGAGAAGACCGGCGGAGTTGAAGTAGGCACCATCACCATGAAGACTGGCAGCGACTTCAAAGTTACGAATGGCCAGCTCAGCGGCGACGCGGCTACTCCTATTCAGGACGGCGATGTCCTTGCAAGCGGCGATGTAGCTTACATCGGCAAAGTTGCTACAGGCGACACCAAGCTTCGTGACCTTGACAAGTTTTGGAACTCAGAAGGTACGTTCATGCTTGACGATCCCAAGACGATCACCCTTAATCAGGGCAACGGCAAAACAGCGTCAATAACGCTCTACGCTAACGATACTCTTGATGATGTAGCAAAGAAATTTAACGACGCAATCGCCAACGAGCTTGGTCAGAGCAAATACGTAAACGACTCATCGAAGTTTGCTACGTTCGTAAGCGGCGGTTCAAAAGAGTCTGAAGCAGTCGACGGCACATTCATACTTCGTTCAGTCGTACCCGGTAAAGACGGAGAAATCACTCTTTCGGGAGACGAAGCAGTGCTCAACGCTTTCTCGCTTAACACGATTCAGGACTCAAAAGAGACAAAATATACCGTCAACGTTACTGACGCACACACCGGCGCAACAGTAGCTCAGAACGTAAAAGTAACAGGCAACGTTGCTCACGGCATTATTTCACCGAACGTTGATGTTGAGTTCAGTGCCCTTGGCGGAGTAAACGCTACATGGAACGACAAGCTCAAGAAATTTGATTATTCATCGACGACTCAGGATTCAATCCTTCACCTTTCGGACAACACGACCGTTCTTCAGATCGGTGCAAACGAAGGCGAAGACATGGGCTTGAACATCGGCGATATGCGCTCACACGCACTTGGTCTTGACGGTGTAAACGTTATGAGCCATGACAGAGCAGCCCGCTCAATCACAATCATTGACAACGCAATCGATAAAGTTTCGACACAGCGCGCTAAGTTAGGTGCTTATCAGAACAGACTCGAATACACAGCGAACAACCTGACGACGGCCAGCGAGAACCTGACCTCAGCAGAGAGCAGAATCCGCGACGCCGACATGACGAAGGAAATGATGCAGTTCACGAAGCTGAACATCATGCTTCAGGCTGGTAACTCAATGCTTGCACAAGCAAACCAGCAGCCTCAGAACGTCCTTAGCCTGATCCGTTAGTAATTAGAGTCATTTAACGACCCTAAAAATTTAATAAGCGCTGCAAATGGGGGAGGGGGGTAACTCTTCCCCTTTTTAATTCTTAATTTAATCGCTTATTAATTACTGCTGAACGGAAGCAGGTGATTGATTATGAAAATGGGATGAACTCGAACGATCTATCCGAATTTTTAATCAATCAATCGCAGCCTGCTGAACAACATCAGGTAGTCAGAACTAAAACACTTGGGGATACTTCGGGTGCTCCGTCAAAGCCGGATTATAAAAAAATAGCCGAAAGAATTTCACGCGAGCAAGCTCAATCAGAAAAAACAGAAGCACGAGCAGAAGCAGCTGACGAGATTAAGGCTAAAATAATTGACCAAGCCACCGAGAAACATCACCTAAAGTACGACGTTATAGAGGACGCTGATATTGTTCAGATCAGCGTAGTTAAATCTGCGGACGGTACGGTTGTTCGTAAAGTTCCACCAGATAAAATTGTCAGTTTCGTTAAAGAACTTCGAGGAAAAAAATTCTCAAAAGAACGAAAACTCGACATTAAAGCATAGATAATACAGTTAGGAATGAGGAATGAGGAATGAGAGATGAAAAGATTTTTGTTAAATTTTCTTTCGTTTTTACGTTCCTAATTTCTCACTCCTCACTTCTAATTATAAAAAGAGGTGAGAATAAAAAATGTCAATGATAATGAACCATGATATGACCTCATTAATGGGTCAGCGAATTATGAACAGAAACTCGCTGGCTATGAAACGCTCTCTCGAAAAATTATCAACAGGTTTGCGCACGAAAATTGCGGATCTTGATAATACCGCTGAGCTTTCTATCGGCGAAGTCATGCGCTCTCGAATTTACGGAATGGAGAAGGCTCTCAATAATTCTCAAGACGGCGTTAGCATGATTCAAACCGCAGTCGGCGGGCTTACTCAAACTCAATCAATGTTAAATCGAATGCGCGAGCTTTCCGTGCAAGCAGCAAACGACACGTTGACTCAGCAAGACCGAAGTTATATTCAAGTCGAAATAAACGAAATTCGCGACCAAATAGATTTAATCGGAAATTCGACGCAATTTAACCGAAAATCTTTGCTTAACGGAGACAGCGCGATTTTATGGAGCAGCACTGACAGCAATGTCAGAGCTATCGTCAACGGCGGCTTACGTTCGATAGATCAATATGGACAAAAATACAGCGTAGATGGAAATTTCAAAATTCAAGTCCAAACTGATGCAGGCAAAGCTCAAGTTCAAAAATCAAACGTCTTTCACGTAAAACAAGATAATTCTGTCGCTACTAAAACCGTTGAATCAGGTCTTGGAGTTAAAGATGTCGAAGCTGCGGGCGATATTTTACCGGGAACTTATAAATTTTCTAAATCAAGCTCAGATGGTCAGGAAGCAAAATTTACGGGCTCATATAAAATCGGCGAAGCTACAACAACTACGAAAAAGCTCGAAATCGATCCTGAAGATATGCTTGACGAAGATTTTGACGAAAATGATTATCTTGAAGAGTTAGAAGACTTAAGAAAGCCTATTAGCGAAATTTTTACGCTTGAAACTTCAGAAGGTCTTGTTGATAACGCGAGCATTTTATTTGAAGTTACTAACGTTGATGTAGACAACGGCGCAGTAACGCTGCGTGCAACGGCAAATATTTTGTCGCAAGAAGGCGTTGCTAAAAAAGAAACGATAGATAATATCTTGCTTCAAGACGGCGGCAGCGCAATTAACTTGGGCAAATTTTTTGGCGATGACTCTCTAAGCATATCCCTCAATGAAGACGGAGCTTATTATATTCAGAACGGCGGAGCCTTTATTGTAAATGTTTCAGCTCAAACTCCCGTTGAAAATGCAGTCGGAATTGATATAAATGGTGCTGTTGCCAGCGATTTTGATGATAAATGGAACGGTGCTCCTTTCAATAACGAGACTCTTCACTATGTTCTTAACGGCGATAAAATGCCAAGCAATGAAATAAAGTTTTCTAATTTTATTTTGAACGAAAAGAGTGGCACTATCTCTGAAGGAAATTTATATCTGAAAACTGATTCTAATTTTCAAAATCTTGACGACGTTGAAGACGGAACTTCATTAGCTTCTATCACCATAAATTCTAAAGGCAAAACTCCTTCGGGACAAACAAAGTTGCGCGATATTGATAAGTTTTGGGACGCTCAAGGGAATTTTCTGCTTAGTGATCCTAAAGAAATAACTTTGACGCAAGGCGATGGGAAGCAGGCTAAATTCACGCTTTATGCAGATGACACTTTAGACTCAGTTGCGAAAAAATTAAACGATGCAATAGCAACGGGACTTGATCAAGGTAAATACGTTGAGGACTCCTCAAAATTTGTTTCGTTTGTAGAAGGCGGAAGTAAGGGAACTGAAGCTGTAGCCGGGACACTTGTAATGCGTTCTGCATTGGCTGGAAAACGCGGTGAAATCACGATGTCCGGCAGCGAAGAATTATTAAATGCTTTTGGCTTAAATGAAATTCAAAGTTCCGCTGAAAATAGCTATGAAGTAACAGTGAGAAATGCTCATGATGATTCACTAATCGCTGAAACCGTCAAAATCGCCAGTAATAGATTGGTCGGAGTTATTCATAAAAATGTTGATGTCGAGTTTGAACCCATGCTCGGTATTAAAACAAGATGGGACGATGCAAGCAAAAATTTTGTTTTCAATGAAACAGGCATCAGCGAAGTTACGCTTCATCTTGCTGATAACACGACTGTAATTCAAAGCGGTGCTTCTGAAGGTGAAGACGTTATGATTAATATCGGCGACATGAGATGTCATGCTCTTGGCCTCGACGGAGTCAATGTTATGAGCCAAGAAACTGCAGCGCAATCGTTGGGAATAATCGACTCAGCTACAGATAAAATTTCTATGCAGCTTGCTAAGTTAGGTGCGTCGCAAAATAGGCTTGAACATCACATCGGAAATTTAACGGACGAAATGGAAGCATTAATCGAGGCTAATAGCACTATACGCGATACGGACTACGCTAAAGAAATGATGGAGTTCACAAGGATTAGAATCTTAATGGAATCAAATTCAGCAATGTTAGCGCAATCGAATGCTATTCAAACTAATAGCATATTAAGTTTAATGAGGTAAGAATTTTTTATTATGGCATTTGGACCAGAATTTATCTCAGGACTCGCAGGGGCTTTGAAAAAATTTCTGCCTCTGCGGGTCAATCGTATTGAAGGCGGCGAGGCTTGGGCAGCTCTGAAAACCTCAAATGAAAATTGGCTTTTATTATCATGGGCTTCCGGAGCTGCTGGGATATGTCCCGCAACCCAAAACGAAATCAACGCATTAAAAGAAATTTCTCCGGCGCGTGCTTCAATATCTGAAGCGTTAAAGAGCAGACTTTTACACGGCGGCGAAATTATTTCAGTAAAGCAATTAAACCACGATAGAATTTTAGAACTCGAAGCAAGGCGGCGAATATCTGCAGGCGTCAGTGTTAGTTATTTTTTAGTTTTAGAAATCACTGAACCTGTAGCAAATTTTTTATTACTCGATGAAAATCACAAAATCGACGAAGCCGCTAAACATTCGACACCCGATGTAAATTCTTTTAGGACTATTTTACCCGGACATATTTACGTTACACCTCCGGCGTTTGAAGGAATTGAAATTAATAAATCGCGAGCATTAAATTTCGAGGACGTTCAAAATATAAAAGGAGTCGGCAGACCATTAGCGAGATTAATTCAAGCTCATTGGGAGCAGCGCGAAAATATTTCATGGGCCTCAGCGATTTCAAAACTTACAGACGAGAACTCAAATATAACTTGCCGGGTTATCAAGAAAAATAACTATTTAACGAGATTTGATTTTGACTTCCCTGAAACATTCTCGCTCGGCGAAGACGCTTTGAAGGCTTCAAGGTACGGAGTTTTAATCCCGTTGCTTAGAAAAGGCCGCGAAAAAGTTTTACATTCAATAGACGCAAAATTAAAACGCGCAGCTAAATCAAAAGAACGTCATCGCGACGGATTATTAAAGCAGCTAAAAGAATGTCAGGACGCTGAAATTTTCAGGAAAAAAGGCGAAGCAATCTTAACTCATATCTATGAAATTCCTAAACGCGCTGAAAAAATTAATCTGACTGATTGGGAAGGCAACGAACTTGAAATAATTTTAGATCCGGGCTTGACGCCGTCTCGAAACGCAGAAAGATATTTCAAACGTTATCGCAAGGCTAAAGGCAACCCCGAAGAAATTAAATCTAATTTAGATTCAATTAATGCCGCTATTCAAGAATTAAGAGAACAATCGGCTTTGCTTGACGCTATCGATGACCCTGAAAATTTTAATCAGGCCGTCAAAGACTTAAACGAATGGATAGAGCCGAAAGAAAAAAAATTAAAATCACAGAATAAAAACAAGAAGAAACAGCAGGAAATTCCTCCGCACTTAAATATAAATAAAGACGGCATAAATATTTTAGTCGGACTTTCAGCTCGCGGTAATAGATACGTAACTTTTAAGGCTGCTAACCAAAATGATATTTGGCTTCATGCTCACGAAATGCCTGGTGCTCACGTTATCATAAAAGGCGCAACGAGAGACGAACTCGAAAACGAAAAGCGTGAAATCTTAGAATTTGCTGCAGGTTTAGCGGCTGCTCATTCGTCGGGCAAAGAATCAAATTCAGTACCGATTGATTATACTGAAAGAAAATATATTCGCTCCGTGCCTGGAACTATAGCTCTTGTAACTTACACTAATCCCGGAACTTTGAGAATCTCGCCTTTGAATTGAGTCTTAAATGTTAAAATAACTCCGTAAAAAAATAAAAATTATTTTGTTTTAACGGAGGTTTTTTATAACATGTATAACGCAATTCAAGTTAATAAAGATACATGGTGGGTCGGAGTCAATGACCACGAAACAGATTTATTTGAATCTCTTTGGCCGTTGCCTCAGGGCGTAGCTTACAATGCTTACGTCATCAACGGCACTACAGCAACAGCAGCGATTGACACGGTTAAAGGCCCTTATCTCGATGAATATCACGATAAATTAATTCAAGCTCTCGGCGGACGTGCATTAAACTATCTCGTTGTTAATCATATGGAGCCTGACCACGCCGGTTTAATCGCTCAAATGAAAAAGCAGTGGCCTGCGCTGAAATTTATTGCAAACGCTAAGACAATTCCTTTATTAAAAGGTTATCACGGAATTGAAGAAGATATTATTACCGTGAAAGACGGCGACACTCTTGATCTTGGCGGACATGTTTTGACGTTCGCAACTGTTCCTATGCTGCATTGGCCTGAAAGCATGGTAACGTTTGACACAACGACAGGAGTTTTATTCTCGAATGATTCATTCGGCGGCTTCGGAGCGCATGAAGGCGGTTTGTTCGATGACGAAAAAATTACGGCTCGCTGGGCTGGCGAAATGCTGAGATATTATGCCTGCATCGTCGCTAAATATTCAAATGTAGTTCAAGCAGCATTGAAAAAATTAGCAGGTCTCGAAATCACAAATATTTTCCCGTCGCACGGAACTTTATTCAGAAAAGATATTAAGCAAGTAATTTCGCTTTACGATAAATGGAGTAAACAAGAAGGCGAACCCGGTGCTGTCGTTATTTACGGCTCAATGTACGGCAATACTAAACGAATGGCCGAAGCTGTATGTTCAGGACTTGCGGCGGCAAAAGTAAAAGACGTGAGAATTTATGACTCTTCACGCGCTGATATGTCTTCAATGTTAAGAGATATTTGGCGTTTCAAAGGTCTTGCGCTGCTTAGCTGCACTTACAATACGGTTTTATATCCGCCTATGGATGCTTTGTGTTCAAAATTATTAAACCGGACTCCTAAAAATAAAGTCTTAGGTATTGCCGGAAGTTATAGCTGGAGCAAGGGAGCTTTGACAGCACTTCAGAATTTTGCTGAAAAAATCAAACTCGAAAAAATCGAACCCGAAGTTGAAGTTTACACAGCACCGACGGCTGAAGATTTAGAAAAATGCTGCTTGCTCGGCAAAAATCTTGGCGAGGCTATAGCATGAGTGAATACGTAACGAGACCCAAACGTTATAATGATTTATGGCTGAGTGAGTTCAGCACAGATAATTTGAAACTTTCAATGCGAGTGAAAAATTTGCTTCACGTTGAAAAAACAGAATATCAGGATTTATTAATCGCTGACACTTACGAATACGGTAAAGTTTTAATGCTTGACGGAGCTTATCAATTAACTGAGCGCGACGAGTTTACTTATTCAGAGATGATGGCTCATGTGCCGCTTGGTGCGCATAAAAATCCTGAAAAAGTTTTAATAATCGGCGGCGGCGACGGTGCGATAATGCGTGAAGTCTTGAAACATGACTGCGTTAAAAAATGCACGCTTATTGACATAGATAAACGAGTGGCGGAATGTTCGCAAGAATTTTTGCCTTTCGCTGGAGATTCTTATAAAAATCCGCGAGCTGATTTTAAGCCTATGGACGCCATGAAATTTATAAAAGAAACAAGCGAAAAATTCGACGTAGTTATTATCGACAGCACTGACCCTGTAGATTTTGCTGCTGGATTATTTCAATCAAGTTTTTATTCAGACGTTAAGAAAGTCATGAACGACGGCGCGATGCTTTCAGAGTTAACTGAGTCGCCTTTCACTGATACAGATTTGATGACGCAGGCAATAAACGAAATGCGAAAAGTTTTTTCTATTGTTAAATTATATTGGGGAGTAGTGCCTACGTATCCTTCAGGAATGTGGACGTACGGCGTCGCTTCACTAAAAGACGATCCGGCTGTTCCCGTTCGTGACGTTAAAGATACTCGGTGGTATACGAATGAAATTCATAAAAATTCTTTCGTTCTGCCGCCGTTCTTAAAAGATTTAATACGGAAGGATTGAAAAATTTTGAGTCTCGAATTATTCAACGACTTAACTCGAAAAAAAGAAAAATTTGTCCCGATTAAAGAAGGTCAAGTGAGTTTTTATTCATGCGGGCCTACAGTCTATGATTATTTTCACGTAGGAAACGCAAGACCTTTTATAGTCTTTGACGTTTTAAGACGCTGGCTCGAACATGAGGGCTATAAAGTTACGTTTGTTCAAAATTTCACGGATATTGACGATAAAATGATTCACAGAGCGCATCAGGAAAAAATCACTGTGCCTGAGCTTGCAGAAAGATTTATCGCTGAATATAACAAAGATGCCGACGCTCTCGGAATTAGAAAGCCTGATGTAGCTCCGCGTGCCACTGAACATATGAACGAGATAATAAAAACTATCGAAAAAATTATCGCAAACGGACACGCTTATGTTTCTGACGGCGACGTCTATTTTGATATTAAAAGCTGGCCTAAATACGGCTCACTTTGCAAACAAAATTTAGAAGATTTAGAAGCAGGCGCACGAATCGAACCCGGCGAAAAGAAAAAAGACCCTCTTGACTTTGCTTTATGGAAAGCTGAAAAACCCGGCGAACCTTCATGGGAAAGCCCTTGGGGCAAAGGCCGTCCGGGTTGGCATATAGAGTGTTCAGCGATGTCGTCGAAATATCTTGGCGAAAACATTGATATTCATTCAGGCGGAGTCGATTTAATGTTCCCTCATCATGAGAACGAAGCCGCTCAGAGTGAAGCAGCATCAGGCAACGGCAAACCCTTTGTAAATTACTGGCTTCATAACGGATTTTTGTTAATCGACAGCGAGAAAATGTCAAAGTCTCTCGGAAATTTCCTGACAGCACGCGCCGCGATTGAAAAATATCCGCCGTTAGCTTTAAGATTTTTCATGTTAAGCGCACACTATCGAAGCCCGATTAATTTCACTCCCGAAGGGCTCGAACAGGCCGCCGCAGGAGTCTCTCGTTTGAGAAATTGCAAGAGCGATTTAGATTTTGCCGCAAAGACTCGTAAAGACAACAACGCCGACTTTGACATTAATAAATATGAAAATGAACTCAAAGAGCTTGAGAAAAAATTCGCCGATTCTATGAACGACGACTTTAATACCGCCGCCGCTATGGGAATTTTATTTGATGTCGTTTACTTGATTAACACGACGTTGAAAGAAAATGAAAAACTCCCCGAAGAATTTTTCACGGCCTCGAAAAAAGCTCTTGATTCTTACGATGAGATTTTAGGTGTTATCGGAAAAGACGACGCTGAAACAGAAAATGATGACGAAAGTGCGGAAATCGAAAACTTAATTAAAGAACGTGCAGAAGCTCGAAAAGCTAAAAATTTTGCACGCTCTGACGAAATTCGCGATTTATTAAAAGCTCGCGGTATTGTTCTTGAAGACACCCCGCAAGGTACGAAATGGAAGCGCGAATTATAAAATGCAAAGTAAAAATCAATTTTCTTTATTATTAACGCGGCGTTTCATGCCGTTATTTTTAACGCAATTTTTAGGAGCTTTCAACGATAATTTTTTCAAAAGCGCGTTGATGATGCTAATAACTTACAGGTTAGGCGACGCCGCAGGAATAGACTCTCGAATTTTAGTTAATGCTGCTGCAGGAGTTTTTATTGCGCCGTTTTTTATTTTTGCTGCACCGGCGAGCGACTTGGCCGACAAATTCGACAGGTCTACTTTAATGCGCTGGGTGAAATTTGCTGAAATTATCGTAATGGCAGGCGCGGCTCTCGGCTTTTATGTTAATAACGTTTGGCTCTTAATGATAGTTTTATTCATGATGGGAGCTCAGTCAACTTTTTTTAGTCCCGCAAAATACAGCATTTTGCCTCAGCATTTACATGAAGACGAACTAATCGCAGGCAACGGCCTGATACAAATGGGAACTTATTTAGCAATCTTAACAGGGACTATAGCGGGCGGACTTTTGATTTTGCGCGAAAACGGAATTTATTTAGTCGGCGGTCTTGCAGTAACGATAGCGGCGGCAGGCTGGCTGAGCAGTATGTTAATCCCTCCGACAAAGCCTATAGATAAATCGCGGAAAATATCCTTTAATCTTATCGCACGAACTCTCGAAATGTTCCGTGATGTTCTTCCCATGAAAGATGTTTTCGGAGCTATGCTCGCGATTTCATGGTTTTGGCTTGTCGGGGCGACATTCTTGGCGCAATTTCCTACATATTCAAGATTAATCTTAGGAACAGATGAGAGCGTCGCAACGAGTTTTCTTGCTATATTTTCATGCGGCATAGGCTTAGGCTCAATGGCCTGCAACGCTATATTAAAAGGTGAAGTTACAACGAAATATGTTCCGGCTTCAGCTTATGGAATAGCTGTCGCGAGCGTTTTATTATGGCTTGTCAGCGATCGGCCTCCTGTTTTGCCTGGAACTCCAGAGATCGGAGCATTAGAATTTTTTTCACGCCCTGAAAATTTCATGATAACTTTTTGCTTGTTCGTGATAGCTTTTTGCGGCGGTTTATATATTGTTCCGTTATATGCCGTTATGCAGAGCAGAGCACCTGAAGCAAAAGTTTCTGGCGTCATAGCATGTTCAAACATCAGCGATTCAATTTTTATGGCCGTTGCTGCATTAGGCGCAGGAATTTTAATTTCGTGGGGAGTTAGTATTCCTCAAATATTTTTAACTATGGGGCCAAGCACGTTTATAGTCGGTTTGCTTGTGAGTTCGTTGAAATAAATGTACAAGATAAAAATCTGTGAAGCCTTTTTGACTCCGCAGATTTTTTTTAATTTTTAAGACTATGTATCGGAGCCGGTATTCTTCCGCCGCGATTTATAAAATCTGAACTCTTAGATTGATTTACTTTCATTATCGGCGCAGCCCCTAAAAGTCCTCCAAACTCGACGGTGTCGCCAAATTTTTTATTCGGAGCTGGAATTAATCTCACAGCAGTAGTTTTTGAATTTATCACACCGATAGCAGCCTCATCTGCAATTATCGCTGAAATAGTTTCAGGCGTCGTGTCGCCCGGTACTGCTATCATATCCAAGCCTACGGAGCATACGCAAGTCATTGCTTCAAGTTTCTCGATGTTCAATGAGCCTTTCCTAACCGCGTCAATCATGCCTTCGTCTTCGCTAACAGGGATAAAAGCTCCTGATAATCCGCCGACATGCCCCGAAGCCATAACGCCGCCTTTTTTCACAGCGTCATTTAATAAAGCTAAGGCCGCTGTAGTTCCGTGAGTGCCGCAATTTTCTAAGCCCATTTCTTCTAAAATTCTTGCAACGCTGTCGCCCTGAGCAGGTGTCGGAGCAAGCGATAAATCCACAACTCCGAAGGGAATTTTTAGACGTTCTGAGGCTGCATTCGCTACCATTTGTCCCATTCTTGTAATTCTAAAAGCAGTTCGCTTAACGGTTTCAGCGACAACATCAAAACTTTTTCCTTTAACGTCCTGCAACGCTCGATATACAACTCCTGGCCCTGATACGCCGACGTTGATAACACATTCAGGCTCGCCTTCGCCGTGAAAAGCTCCAGCCATAAAGGGATTATCTTCAACGGCGTTTGCAAATACAACTAATTTAGCACAGCCAATTCCGTCATTAGAAGCCGTAAGTTCTGCAGTTTGTTTTATTATTTTACCCATCAATGCTACAGCGTCCATATTAATTCCGGCCTTTGTCGTAGCTACATTGACGCTCGAACAAACAAGCGAAGTTTCTGACAAAGTTTTAGGTATTGAATTTATTAATTTCAAGTCTGAATTTGTAAATCCTTTATGAACGAGTGCCGAGAAGCCGCCGATAAAGTTCACGCCGCAACTTTTAGCAGCATCATCAAGAGCACAGCCTATTACAGAATAATCATCGCTTTCACACGACGCCGCGACAAAAGCTATAGGCGTAACTGAAATTCTTTTATTAATTATTGGAATACCAAATTCTTTTTCTATTTCACAGCCGACTTTAACTAAATTTTCAGCCTTTTTGCAAATTTTATCGTAAATTTTTTTTGCGCATGAATTTATATTTGCATCCGCGCAATCATACAGCGAAATTCCAAGCGTTATAGTCCTGATGTCTAAGTGCTGATGGTCAATCATGTTGACCGTTTGCATGATGTCTGAAATATTAAGCATTTTATTTTTAACTTCCTACTTCCTAACTCCTAATTCCTACTTGCTTTTTTATACTCTGTGCATGGCGTTGAAAATATCTTCACGCTGTATATGAATTTTTAAGTCTTCAGCTTCGCCGCGTTGAATTAGTGCCGAGCGGATTTCGTCGTAACTATTTTGTGAAGTTGAAGTGTCTACTAAAAGAGTCATCGTAAAAATTCCTTCCATGACAGTTTGATTAATGTCTAAAATATTAACGCTCATTGAAGCAAGAAGAGAGCAGACGCTGTCGATTATTCCGACGCGGTCTCTTGCTGTTACAGTCATTATTGCTTTCATGTTTTTATACCAACTTTCGATTAAATAAAATAATTAAAATTTGAAAATTACGCCCACTACAGCCGCAACAAAAATCCAAAATACAGGGTGAAACTTTTTAGTAAATTTTATAAAATTCGTCAAGACTATCAAGACTACAGCTAAAATTAAAGCGTGCCATTCAATTCTCTCGAGACGCGAAAAAGCCTGAAAATTATTATTTATAAACGTTACGTGAGCGACTATAACTCCGGCAGCCGTTATCATAGCACAACTTGCGGGCCTTAAGCCGTAAAAAGCTCCGTTTACGAATTTATTATCGTGAAA
>JAFVEW010000117.1 GCA_017475805.1 Synergistaceae bacterium
CAACGATTTATTTATTATTCTGCACAACTCGTTACGGTTGGGGTTGGGATAATTTCATCAAAGAAGTCGACGAGGGCACGGGCTTGAGATTTCCGAAATTTTTGCGCACTTATTTAACTTATGTCGCTCCGATCATAATGTTGATAATTTTCATTGTCGGTTATTGGGAAAAGTTTTTCTAGAAATTAACTGTGCATTATGCTAGAATTTGCGAAATAAAAAGCGAGCGGCTACTTCAAAAATATTTTTTTGAAAACAAGACGCAACAGAAAATTTTCAGAGGGAGGTTATTTTGAAAAATGGCAAAATATGTCTGCACAGTTTGCGGCTATGTATATGATCCTGAAGTAGGAGATCCTGACAACGGAATAGCACCCGGAACAGCGTGGGAAGATGTCCCTGAAGATTGGGTTTGCCCTTTGTGCGCTGTCGGTAAAGATATGTTCGAGGCTCAATAAATAAAACAACAGGCTTGTCTTATGGCGAGCCTATTTTTTTGCACTTGACAATTTTCAAAAATTCTTTATAATTCTCAAAGTTTTAGGCAACGGGGATATAGCTCAGTTGGGAGAGCGCTTGAATGGCATTCAAGAGGTCAGGGGTTCGAATCCCCTTATCTCCACCAAAACTCAGTATTCATAGGTGTTTATCCCATTTTTCAATTTTAATATTTTCCCTAAGTATGGAACAAAGTATGGAAAATTTAATTTCTGTTTCCTTTCCATACTCGTAACACGTAAAAGGGGAATATCACTATGTTAAGCGAGGTTCAAATTAAAAATTCTAAACCTAAAGACAAGAAATATTTATTGAACGACAGCAAGGGGCTTTATCTTCGTGTTGACCCGTCAGGCTGTAAATATTGGCTTATGCGTTTCAAGGAGAGCGGAAAATCTCACGAAATTTCGCTAGGCGTTTATCCTGAAGTTTCGCTCAAAGACGCGAGAATCAAGCGCGATGAACTTCAAACGGCACGTTCACGGGGTGAATTAATTTCGATTCGTCCTGATAAAAGCCCTACGACTTTTCAAGAGGCCGCCGCTGAGTGGCTGAAAATCCGAATGAAAGACAAGGCCGCAACTTACCTTAAGTCGATTCATTTACGCCTTAAAAAATATATTTTACCCTCAATCGGCAACTTGAAATTGAGCGACATAAAAGCCCCCGTGATTCTCAACTTGTGCCGCAAAATTGAAAATAAAGAGCTTATCGAGACATCTCACCGCGTAAGGGCTTTAATCGGTCAAGTTTTCAGATTTTCTATTGCTTCGGGATATTGCGAAAATGACCCTACCGCAGCTCTTACAGGGGCTTTGACACCGACACGACATAAACATATGGCCGCGATTTTTGAGCCGTCTGAAATTGCCATTTTGATGAAATCAATTAAGGCTTACCCATTTAAATTAATGAGGCTTGCAATGCTTTTTTCAGTCTACACAGCCGCAAGACCCGGTGAAATTCGACACGCTGAATGGAGCGAAATTAAAGGCGATTTTTGGAACATTCCGGCCGAAAAAATGAAAATGAAACGTCGACATATTGTCCCGTTGTCGCGGCAAGCACAGGAAGTTTTGAACGAATTACGACCGCTAACGGGAACGAGCCGATTTTTATTCCCGACGCCGCGAAATATTAATCGGCCAATGAGCGAAAATGGCGTGAGAGTTGCCTTGCGTTCTTTAGGTTTTACGAAAGAGCAAATCACCCCTCACGGTTTCAGAGCAATGTTTTCGACAATCGCTAACGAACACGAATTTAATCGTGATGTTATCGAACGTCAATTAGCTCACGTACCGGATAATCAAATTCGCGGGGCTTATAATCACGCTGAATATTTGCCCCAACGAATTAAATTAATGCAGTGGTGGAGCGATTATCTCGATAATTTAAGCTGAGTTTTTCACTTCTCATTCCTCACTCCTAATTCCTCATTGCTTTTAATAAATCCTGATAATATTTCATAGCTTTTTTCAAGTATTTTTTATCGTCCTCGCTAAGCCATTTCATAAATTGTTGACGCTCTTTAGTATTTAGCCCGTGAAGCGGCATCATTGCTTCAATAGATTTTTTCAAGTCCTTTGACGTACCGCCAAGCTGTGCATATTCGCGTAAATAACGTTTCATAGCGGCTTTATCGTTGTAACGAAGAGCCGTTTTTATGTTTCTTAAAACTTGCCCGCGCTTTGTTGTTGCGAATCCGTCAAAATGTTTGTCAAGCACTCTCTCTTGAAATTGTCTGACTTTATCGAGTGTCTGATAATACGCCGCCTCTTCAGGATCGAGCGAATATAAAATCAGGCTTGATAATTGTTCCCCGCTTGAGCGCGGTTTGCCCGTCAGCCATTTATAAGGCCAGTTCATTCCAATCGATGACGCTATATGTTCTCCGTTATCTTTGATTATTCGCGAGTTAAAAGCGTCTGGATACAAGCTCCGGCCGACTGCAAGTTCTATAGGCATTTTTAACATCGGATTTAATTGTCC
>JAFVEW010000118.1 GCA_017475805.1 Synergistaceae bacterium
AGAATTATAGCTCCTCTTCAGTATAAAGGGATGATGCACTCCCAATTTTTTGAAGAGTGGTTTGAAAAACATTTAATCCGAGAGTTAGCTAAGGGGACGGTAATTGTAATGGATAATGCTTCTTTTCACCGTAAGAAACGTCTTTATGAACTTGCGAAACAATATAGTGTCAGAATAATTTTTTTACCGCCTTATAGTCCTGAATTGAATCCAATAGAAAATTTTTGGCATTGGCTAAAGGAAAAGATATGCGATTTGGTAAAATTTTCACAAAATCTCGATGAAGTAATTATTAGCATTTTTCAAGTGCTTTAACTATAGGTAAAAAACATCAACAATCAGTCCGTTAAGCAGCGAATATAAAATCACGAACGCAAGATAAGCTAAAAATTTTCTAAATCCTAAGACGATTTTTAACGCACCTAAATTCGTAATTTTTGTAGCAGGACCTGTAATCATAAACGCGCTGGCACTTGCAAAGCTCATTCCATCGGAAAGCCATTGAATTAATAAAGGTATTGTTCCGCCTCCGCAGGCATATAAAGGAACTCCGATTGTCGCGGCCATTAAGACTCCGAAGCCGTTTTTTCGTCCGAATAATTTAGCAAAACTTTCAGCAGGAACATAACGCTGAAATAATGCCGTCAAAAAAATTCCAAGTAAAAAATAAAATCCTGTAGCTTTAATATTTCGTCCAAAATTTTTTATATAACGCATGAAAATATTTGGATCAGTGTCGTGATTAGAAATTTCGTAGAAGCCTGAGAAATTGAAAAATTTTCTCCCTGAAATTTTATTGTAAAAATTCACAGCGAGTCCAGCAAAAATTCCGCAGAAAAAACATGACGCTATTCTAATTATTAAAGCAACATGGCCAAGAGCGGTGCTGTAAATTATTAATTGAGGGTTCAATAAAATCGACGCCATCATGAACGACGCGAGCCAATCTTCTCTCATTCCTTTTTCACTGAAAGAAGCAGCTATCGGAATCGTTCCGTACATGCAAAGAGGCGAAGCTATTCCCAAAATGCACGCCGGAACAATCCCGAATAAACTTAATTTTTTCTCGTTCATTGAAGCGAAAAGCTCATGAATTTTTTTCTTGCCGAATACAGAAACAAATGAGCCTATCGCCATTCCCAGCAGCCAATATATATAAATCTGATCAAGCTGAAGGGTAAAGTAATACCAGAGATAAATAAATTCTCTTTGAAAAATTTTAAGCAAAATTATTAATCAATGTTTATGAAATTATATTCGCGGCTTCCGAGACCGATTTCAGCGGCGTGTTCGAGAGTATGAATGCCGTGTCGTGATTCCATTCTTCTAATTAAAGATTCACCGTCGGGAGCTTTGTAAACTAAATCGACACAAGCTTGATCAAGCGCAACAGGATCGAGCGAGCCTAAAATTCCGATGTCGTGCATGTCAGGTTCAGCGGGATTTCCGTCGCAGTCGCAGTCAACGCTAAGATGATTCATGACGCTGATATAGAGCATTTTTTCACCGTTGCCGAACTTGTCTGAAACAGATTTTGCGGCTTCAGCCATTGACTCTAAAAATGCGTCTTGGTCATCGTACCAAATACTACCGCTTTCTTTTGTTCCTGCCGTGTGAATTATAACTTTACCGCGCGAGGAGCCAATGCCTATTGAAATATTTTTTATCGCGCCTCCGAAGCCTCCCATAGCGTGGCCTTTGAAGTGCGATAGAACTAAAACAAAATCGTAATTATTTAAGTGAGAGCCGACATAATTTTGTTTCAAATGTTTTCCGCCCGTAACTGTCAAAGGTGTGTCGCCTTCTTCGTCCATGATGTCAACTTTTGCAATTTTCGTGAAGCCGTGATCTTCAGCTACTTGTCTGTGCATTGCCGTTGAAGCTCTTGAACCGCCGTAAGCCGTATTACATTCAACTATAGTTCCGTTGACTTTCTGAACTAAATCTTTAATTAATTCCGGCGAAAGATAATGAGTGTTTCCTGCTTCACCCGTGCTGAGTTTTACAGCTACTTTGCCTTCAGCTTCGCGGCCTAATTTGTTATAAATTGCCATTAAGCCTTCGGGGCTGATATTTTTCGTGAAAAAAACTTCAGGATTCGCAGCGAATGATGTTCCTGTTAAGACAAAAAGCATTAATAATGAAATTAGAAATTTATTCATGAAAAATTCTCCCTTCAATAAAATTTTTAGCATTTTAACTATTA
>JAFVEW010000119.1 GCA_017475805.1 Synergistaceae bacterium
AAGCTGCCGCTAAGCATATAAAAACTCCGGGAGCGTCAAGCATTGCAAAGAATAAAGCTGAAGCTACAAGCGATAACATCGACGCTAAAGATACGTAGCGCGTTACATAACGAATAACATACCAGACTGCGCCGCAAAGCAAAATCACTGCAAACGAATTATAAGGCCAAATAAAAAATAATGTTCCGTAAGTCGTAGCGACGCCTTTTCCGCCTTTGAATTTTAACCAAACCGGGAAAATATGTCCGACTACTACAGCAAATGCTGATAAAGCCATTATCATCTGCTGATCTTCAGCAGGAGCTATATGAGCCGCTAATAATAAAGCAAATGCTCCTTTTAACATGTCTACAGCCGCAGTAAACCATGACCATACAGGCCCCATAGCGCGCCCGACATTCGTTGCTCCCATCGCGCCTGAGCCGATTGTGCGAATATCTAAGCCGTCGCGCTTGCCGTTCTCATCTTTATGAAATAATTTTGTAACAACATAACCGGTAGGAAGTGAGCCTATTAAATAAGACACTATCACCCATAAAATTATATTTCGCATTTTTTAATTTTTTGCCTCCTTAAATTTTTCTTAATCTAAGCCTCGTATTCTGTCTGAACCTTTTTTGAGAGAGCCATTCGATGAAGTTTCAGGTTTATCTTTTAATTCTTCCCATTTGAAATTTAGCACGAGCAAGAATAAAGCAGAGAAAGGATCCATTCTCCATTTAATATTTTTATCAAAGCTGTCATGAACTGCACGCAGCTGCCGGAGTCCCTTGTCGCCTTCTTCCATTTCTGCGAGAAATTTCTTGGCGTCTGAAATCGTATTTATATTCGCGGCACGTAGAATTTTGCAGAGATAAGCAAAACTTTCACGCAGATAATCTGCCTCCGGCTTAAATTCAGGGAAACCTGCCTCGAGCGTCAAAGCGTTCCAGCGTCCAAGTAAAAGCGAATCGCTCCTAAATAAATTATAAAGTTCTTCGTCAGTAAATAATTTTTCGGCCTCAATCGTATTTTTATTCTCTTGTTCAAGTCCTTGCTGCTTCGGCGGAATTAATAAAGCCTCGTCTTTGATTTCGTTGCGAAGACTCAAAAATCCTTGATCCGCCTTTTCAAGCAACGCCGCTAAAAGAACAAGCTCACGAGTCAATTTTTTCTCTGAAACTGTGCCGACCGTCTGATTAACTTTCGGGAAAATCGTAGCCCAAGCCTCCTGAAGCATCGTGCGGAGTTCAAGCCTGAATGTTAAATCCTGATATTTTGCCCACTCTCTTAAATGCGCCCGCGAAGAAGACAGCGACAAAATATAAACTACGGCAGGATAGCCGAAGCGATAAGGGTCTTCAAGGCCGCTTGACGGTACAGAGCGAGAGTCATCGATTTCAAATTCAGCTTTCACTAACTCTTCTATCCTTAAAACATCTTCAGGGAATCTCAGCAAAACTCGAACTGTAACAAGGTCGACGCCGCCTAATTCTTCTTCTTCAAGACCCGAAAGAGCACGCAACAATTCAGCCGGAGTCTCTGCCCAGCCGTCAATCGCATAAAACTCAACGCCTTCAAGTTCGACTAAATCTTGAATCAAATTTCTGATTCTAGTCGCGTATTCCTCGTAGAGTTTTAGGCTTTCTACATATTTAATTCCGATTTCGTCAATTCTGCGCTTGTTCATGAGCAAATTTTATCACGGGGATATTATATTGTCTTGCGAACTCGCTGACTTTAATATCATATGGCATAAGAGTAACAGGGGTCTCAAAAATTTTTGCTAAGACTCCGAAATGTAATCTCATTCCGATAGCGCACGAAGCAGAAGAGAATAATTTTTCAGCGTCATCAAAATTTTTTATTAATTTAATTTCGTCTAAGCCTAAAATTTTTTGATAATTTATTAAAATTTTTTCGTCGTCAATCGAAAGAGCCGCGCCTATTTTTTCGCCGCTGAAATTTTTTACGCGGGGCGTTATAACGTTCACGAATTTTTCAAGATTTTTATCAGGCCGAAGATTAAGGAGTAAAAATTTTTTTTCGCTTTTAACTCCTAACTCCTCACTCCTAATTCTTAATTTCAAAACTAAGTCAGAGCCGAGTTCTAAATTTTTTATGTTGAAATTTTTAGCGATATTAAAGGAATTTTCGTCGCGGACATGAACTTTATCGCAAAGTCTTAAAGCGTTTCGAGTCAAAAATTTTGAAATTTTAGAGTTTAGAGGCCCGATTGATTGCCCGATAGCGAAGATTTTTAACTTAAATAACCTTGCAAGCCTGACAACTCCCCAATAATAGACGCAGGATTTAACGCTCGTTGAGTCTTGGAAGAGACCGCCGCCGCCTAAGATTAAATTTTCAGATTTTCGCATGGCCTTAACGACTTCAGAAATTTTCCAGCGGTTTACGCTCTCGACATCAAAATTTTTTTGAGTTTCATCGGGATTATTAGAAAGCACGATAATATTTTTATTTTCAATGCCGCGTTCGTTAAGAATTTTTATGCAGGCTCGCAATAAAAGCTCATCGCCTAAATTCCCGAAGCCGTAATAGCCTAAAAGCAAGTAGGAGTTAGGAGGTAGGAAGTAGGAAGTTAAAGTCATGATATTAACGGGCGAATTAATTTCAAAGCCGGAATTAAAATAAATTTCACGATTACAACAGCAATAAGGCCGACGATTAAGCCTGTCCAAAGTCCGTTAAATTCACGCAATAAAATTAAAAATAGCGGCGTATGGAAATGACAGAAGCTATTAATAACCGACGAAAAGCCGAGAGCAACTCCGATCCTGAAAATTTCGCGGTAATGAGCAAAATATTTTTTCGCCACTAAGAAATTCAAAACTAAAAGCGACGGAGAGCCGATAAAAACTTCACGGGTTCGAGGTCTTGCGATTAAAAGTTTGTCGAGAGTTACTCGAAGTTTTGCCTC
>JAFVEW010000120.1 GCA_017475805.1 Synergistaceae bacterium
AAAATATACTCCGCAGGAAATTTCAGCAATGATTCTTCAGAAATTAAAACGTGATGCTGAAGATTATCTTGGCGAGACTGTAACGAAAGCAGTTATCACAGTCCCGGCTTATTTCACTGATGCTCAGAGACAAGCAACTAAAGACGCTGGAACAATCGCGGGTCTTGAAGTTTTGAGAATCATCAACGAACCTACGGCGGCTTGCTTGGCTTACGGTGAAAACAAAGCGGGCGAACAAAATATTTTAGTTTTCGACTTAGGCGGCGGAACTTTCGATGTTTCGATTTTGAACGTTGCAGAAGGCGTTTTTGAAGTCAAAGCTACAGCGGGCGACAACAGGCTCGGCGGCGATGACTGGGACAATAGAATCGTTGAATGGATTGTTGACGGTTTCAAAAAATCCGAAGGCATTGACCTTAAAAACGACAGTATGGCAATGCAGAGATTGAGAGAAGCTGCTGAAAAAGCGAAAATCGAACTTTCAAACATGACTGAAACAACGATTTCATTGCCGTTTATCACAGCCAATCAGACAGGCCCGAAGCACTTAGAAATGAAGTTGAGCCGTGCAAAGTCTGAAGAAATGACAGCTGATTTGTTAGATAGAACTGTTAAGCCGACACAGCGCGCTTTATCTGACTCTGGACTCAGCGCGAGCGAAATCGATAAAATTTTACTTGTCGGCGGTTCAACAAGAATGCCGATGGTTCAGAAAAAAATCGTTGAGCTTCTTGGCAAAGAGCCCACAAAAGGTATTAACCCTGATGAATGTGTAGCGGCGGGTGCGGCTATTCAAGGTTCGATTTTAGGCGGCGATCATCATAAAGATATAGTCTTAGTTGACGTTACGCCTTTAACTCTCGGAATTGAAACTTTAGGCGGTGTCATGACGAAAATGATTGAGCGCAACACTGCTATTCCTGCTCACGCTTCACAAGTCTTTACAACAGCGGCCGATAATCAGCCTCAGGTTGAAATCATGGTCTTCCAAGGCGAACGCTCAATGGCTCAAGATAACGTTAAACTTGGACAGTTTACACTTGACGGAATTGCTCCGGCTCCGCGAGGAATCCCGCAGATTGAAGTCAGCTTTGACATCGACACAAACGGAATTTTGAACGTCTCGGCAAAAGACAAGGGTACGGGCAAGGCTCAAAAGATAACGATTCAATCTTCGCACCTTTCAAAAGAAGATATAGCAAAAATGAAAGCCGATGCAGAAGAACACGCCGCTGATGACGAGAAGAGAAGAAACGCCGCAGAAGTTCGCAACGAAGCTGACGGAACGATATTCCAAGCTGAAAAGTTAATGCGCGATCTTGGCGACAAAATGACACCTGACGAGAAAGGCAAAGTTAATTCAAAGATCGATGCTTTGAAAAAGTCGATCGAGAGCAACGATGAAGCCGGGATGAAACGCGGCAAAGAAGACTTGATGAATACTCTTCAAGAGTTCGGCACAAGAATGTATCAGAACGCCGGTGCAGGTGCAAATCCTGGAGCTAATTCTAGCGCAGGAGCTTCATCGAGTTCAAATAACGACAGCGACACAGTAGACGCAGAATTTACAGACAAGAATTAAATTTAATAATTATGGATTAGGAGTTAGGGGTTAGGAGTTTTAATCCTGACTCCTAATTTTTTCATATTTTTATAACGTTTTTATCGTCAAGTAAATTTTGAATTTTATCCCATCGATATTTCACGGCAGATTTTTTTATAGG
Organism: Synergistaceae bacterium; assembly: GCA_017475805.1. The sequence continues at coordinate 1,725 of JAFVEW010000120.1, forward strand.
CGGATTTAATTTTTTGCCGAGTTCTTCAAGAGTGTCATCAGGAAATTTTATTCTAAGTTCAGCTACAGCTATTAAATTTTCAGGCAATGAAATTCCAAGCTCAAGAAAATTTTTAGCGAGTTCTAACTGTTCGCGGGCGGCTTTGACGCTTCTTGCAATGTTAGCGGCCTCGTAATTTCTCTGGACGTTCACTCGATTTCTAACTGAACGGATCATCGCTGTTTTATCAAATTCAAGAGCGCTCGATGTCATTCCGGTATTACATAAAAAAGTCATAATGTCATCATGATTTCTCAGAGTAAACTCGTTGCGGTGTTGCGACCAAGCTAAGCCAGTAAAATTTAGAGCTTTTTCCGCGACTTTTGAAATTTTTTCGTCCGATATTATCAGCGTTAGATAATAACCGTTCTTAGGAAAATAAAGGCCTCCCGCGCTCCCCCAAAGTCCTTTAAGCCAAGACCAAGAATTTTTAAGACTCTTAGGGACTTTCAAAAATTTTTCGGGACATGAAATTTTTACTCGCGGCTTTTGACTTTTTGATGTTAAAAGCGAGATAGCAGGCGTGAATTTATATTTTTCATAATAAGACGTCTGAGGCCATATCCGCATTAATCGACGCGCCGTCCGCAATCGGTTTGTTTGAAAATTTTTCATGCCCATTAAAATTCCTGAAGTTTCATAATCGGCTTGAATACTTGAATTATTTTCGCACGTCAGCCACTCGTCCCAAAGTTTCCCTAAACGTAAATGTTTTTCCATATCTATTTAATTTTTATTAATTGTAAACAAAATTTTATTTTTATGTTATAATCTTTTCAAGAAAAATTCTCGGCGCGAGTCGGGAAATTATTTTTTATTACTACATTTATTACTACAAAAATTTTAATTTTAATTCGTAATTGCAAAACTTAATCTAAAAATTTTTAACTAAAATCGCAATTATTTTTTCTCAGCCTCGCGCTTAAAAATCACGGAACAAAATTTTATTCTTTACTTTAACTTTGACTCCCAGCCGCTGCGTTTTATGTGTAAAAATGTCAAAGTACAGCAGACAATCCAGCCTACAGGATAGCCTATAGCGATAAAATAAACGCTGCTCGTTAATCTTGAAATTATAAATAAATAAATCTGTCTGAACAAAACAAACGAGCCAAGCATTATTAACATCGGTGTCCTTGAGTCTCCGACGCCCCGCAAAGCTCCTGCGTGAACTTGATTATAAACGTTAAAAGGGTCAAAAATCGTATTTAATCTTAAAAATAAAACTCCGAAGCTCAAGACTGCAGCGTCTCTATTAAATAACGAAACTATGAACGGCGCAAAAATAAATATAATCGCTATAAGGGTCATCGAAATCAAAAGAGAAATTTTCATAGCCTCGTGAACGCCCTGTTTAATTCGGTCAGGCTTGCGGGCTCCTGCGTTTTGACCTACAAAAGTCGTTATTGACATTGACATACTTTGAGTAGATAAAGCTACAAAGGCATCAACACGCGCATATATCCCCCAGCCTGCTGTGCTTGCCGCTCCGTAAGCGTTTATATAAGCCTGAACAAAAACGTTTGAGAAAGCCGTTATAGCCATCTGAAAACCTGCAGGAAAGCCTATTTGAATAATCCGCTTTAATATCGCCGTGTCAATTTTCATTTCGCGCCAAGTTAAACTGTGATATTCATGCGAACGGAAAAGCCTCACAAAAATCGCAAGCCCTGAAATTAATTGCGCCAAAATCGTAGCGTAAGCAACTCCTGCAACGCCGGACTCGAATTTTATAACGAATAATAAATCAAGAAAAATATTTAATATCGAAGCTAAAATTAAATAATATAAAGGCCGTTTCGAGTCTCCGACAGCCCTCAAAATTGCCGCGCCCATGTTATAGAGCATCATTCCGCCAAGCCCGAGTGTAAAAATTTGAAGATAAACAACGGCTTCTTTATAAACGCTCGCGTGAGTATTCATCATTCTTAAAAGTCCAGGAGTTGCATAATAGCCTATTGCTGAAATTATTAGCGATAAAATTAAAGTCGAAACTACAGCCGTGTGAGTAGATTTTCTAAGATTGACTATATCTTTTGCTCCTAAATATTGCGAAATAACGACAGAAGCTCCCATTGACATTCCTATGAAAGCTCCGATTAACGTTAAAACTATAGGCACTGTAGAAGTTACAGCTCCGAGCGCGTCAGCTCCGACGAAATTTCCTACAACGACGCTATCAACAGTGTTATAAAGCTGCTGAAATATATTTCCGACCAACAAAGGAACAGAAAAATTTATTAATTGTTTCCAGATTATTCCTTCGGTCATATCTTTAATAGTTGAATTTTTTTTTGGCAATATTACTTCACCCCTTTTGAACACAAAAAATTTTAGGGCAAGAATAAAAGTCGGTCAAATTTTAAGCCGTGATACAATTCTTAAAAGTTTGAGGGGAAATTTTAGAAAGGCGGAATTTTTGTCATGGGACTTTTCAAAAAATTTTTGAATCAAACGAGGAAGCCGGAGGGTTTTCTTGGACGTTTAATGCTAAACGGAATGAGCTTCGGGCACGCAAGAATAGCTGATTGGGCAATGTCGATGCTGAATATTCCTGAGCCTTCGGAAATTATAGAGCTTGGCTGCGGAAATGGAAGAGACGCTCGTGAACTTCTCAAAAAATATTCGTCGGCAAGACTCACAGCCTTAGATTATTCACCCTTGTCCGTAGAAAAAACAAAAATTAATAACAAAAGTATGATTAAAGCCGGACGCCTTGAAGTTATCGAAGGTAACGTCTCGGACTTAAAATTTGAGCCTGGAAAATTTGAACTTGCAACAGCATTTGAGACAATATATTTTTGGCCTGGACTTGGACATTGTTTCGAGGAAGTTTTGAAAGTCTTAAAATCTGGCGGATATTTTATGATTGTTACCGAATCCGACGGACTCGATGAAATAACTCAATGGTTCAAAAAGCGAATTGACGGCATGAACACCTACACTTCGCAGGAAATTTCGGACGCGTTAAAGGCCGCAGGATTTTCCGATGTTCAAGTTAATCATAACAAGTCTCACCCTTGGCTAATGGTGCTTGCAAGAAAGTAAAAATTTTCTCATAATTGTTTTTCAAAATTATAAATCGCAACTAAGGAGGAAAATTTTAATGCGGACTCAAAAATTTTTTGCCCCGTTTTTAATCATAATTGCTTTGATTGCGTTTATGATCCTTGACGGCTTTTACACAGTCGGCGAACAAGAGCAGGCCGTTATAACAATGTTTGGAAATATCGTCAGGACAGATACAGCAGGATTATATTTCAAGCTTCCTTTCATTCAGCAGGTTAATATCGTAGATATGACGACACACGGCACTGGAATTGGCTACGAAACTGATAAAACTTTCCGCAACGTCGTTAAAGAAGACGAGAGCGTCATGATAACGTCGGATTTTAATTTCGTTAATATTGATTTTTATCTCGAATATAAAGTCTCTGATCCTGTAGCTTATCTTTATAACTCAGATAATCCTGAAAATATTTTGCGAAACATGCTGCTCTCTTGTATTCGCGGCACTGTAGCAGATTATCCTGTCGATGAAGTTATAACAACAGGGAAAAATCAAATTCAAACTTCGGTACGCGAAAAATTAACAGAAATGTTAAGAGAAAGTAATATCGGCCTTCAATGCGTTAACTTAACCGTTCAGGACGCAGAGCCGCCTACGGAAAAAATTATTCAGGCTTTCAAAGAAGTTGAAACAGCGCGCCAAGCCCGTGAGACTATGGTCAACAGTGCAAAAAAATATCAATCTGAGCAAATACCTTTAGCTGAAGCTCGAGCCGACCAAATTATTCAACGCGCCGAAGCCGTTAAATCAGCGCGTATTGCCGAAGCCAACGGTCAGACAGCGAGATTTAATAACATGTTTGAAGAATATAAAACTTATCCGTTGATAACGAAGCAGAGATTATTTTTCGAGGCTCTCGAAGAAGTTTTGCCGGACGCTAAAGTAATCATAACTGACGGAACGAGCGAAAAACTTTTGCCGCTCGATAAATTTTAGACAGCAAATAATAAATAAATGAAAAAAATTTTTTTCTTATTCGCGTTTGTTTTTATCACCGTTGCTGCTTTTGCAAGCGACAATATCGACACGCCTTATTATCAAATTAAATGGAGTATTTTTGAAGCCATGCCAAGAGACGAAGAAAAAATAGTTTTTTTAGGCGATAGTCTGACGGATTATGTGAAATTTGATGAGCTTGTTCCTGAGCTAAAAATAAAAAATCGCGGCATCGCAGGAGATACAACAGTTGGAGTTTTGAAGAGACTTGACGAAGTTATCAGCTTGAAACCTTCAAAATTATTTTTGTTAATCGGCACGAATGATATTGTCTTCAATAGAAAGCCCGATGAGATTGTTGATAATATCAAGAAAATTATCGAAAAATTCCGCGAAAAATCTCCGAACACTGCGATTTATGTCCAAACTCTTTTCCCGGTTAATCATAATTTAGGCGATGCTCGTCGACCTAAAGAAGCTATCCTTGCTATTAACGAAGGACTTTCAAAATTATCTGACGAGATTAAATTCACGTTGATTGATACTTATTCGCTTTTTGCAGAAAATGACGAATTGCCTGAACGTTATACCGTTGACGGCCTGCACTTAAACGGAGCTGGCATAGTTCGATGGGTTGAGTTTTTGCGGGAGTGGCTTCAAGAAAAAAATTAAGAGGTGAAAATTAATTATGAAAAATTTTGTTATGCGAGGCGCGTTGTTTTTTATCGGAATCGTTTTTATCTTGACGCTTCCATTTTCGTTTTATGTTGTCGGCCCGAACGAATATGCGGCTCTTTTTGAATTCGGAAAAATCGTCTCGATAATTGATGAACCTGGAATTAAATATCGTCTTCCAGCTGTAAACACAGTGCGGTATATTTCAAAAAAATTACATCTTTATGATATTCCGCGTTCAGGTGTTATAACAAAAGATAAAAAATCTATGATTGCTGATAATTATGTAACGTGGCGAGTTATTGATCCGGTGAAATATATTCAGACTTTGAACGCCGTCGAAGCACGCGCTTGCGAACGCATAGAAGCCGCTGTCTATAACGCTATTAAAAATGTAATTTCGTCAATGACTCAGGACGAAGTTATCGAAGCAAGAGGCGGAAAACTTTCGACAAAAATCGCAGAAGATTCTAATTCTGACATTGGCATTTACGGAATTGCTATAGTTCAAACGGAAATGAAAGCCTTAGACTTGCCCGACGATAACAAAGCCGCAGTTTATGAACGCATGATTTCAGAGCGTCAAAACATCGCAGCGTCTTACACAGCCGAAGGAAATTCAGAGGCTCAAAAAATCCGCAACAGAACGGACAGAGAAGCCGCAATTAAATCCGCCGAAGCTGAACAGAAAGCCGCAGTTTTAATTGCCGAAGGTGAAGCAGAATACATGAAAATTTTGCAATCGGCCTACGATACGCCGGAGAAAGCAGAATTTTATAATTTTTTGCGCTCTCTTGACGCTTTGAAAAAGTCCATGAAAGGCAATGGCGAAAAAGTTATTATTCTCGACAAAAATTCTTCACTTGGAAAAATTTTGAACGGCGAATAAAAAATTTTTTACGAAAAACTTAATTAACATGAAAAAAGTAATTACTTTAACGTTTATATTATTTACTCTGATGACTTCGGCGGCGTGGGCTGGCTTTGTTGACTATCCGACGTTAGCTTGGTGCAATGCCGAGAGTGTGAGACTTCGTGAGGCTCCTAATACTAAATCAAAAATTTTAGGTAAACTCAGCGAATGGGATTTTCTAATTGTCTTGTCAGATACTCGTGTGAACGGACAGTTATGGTATGAAGTTGATCATCCAACTAAAAAAGGACACGCCTACATTTTGGGAAAATATCTCACGCCTTGTTTTGTTGAAGAATGCCAACGCAAAACTCTCACAAAATTGATGATGAATATCGAGCTTACTTACGGACATAACGTAGAAAAGACCATAGCTTTACTCGGCGAACCTAAAAAACGCATCAGCAAAAAAAGTGAATACAGCGATTATCAGCGTGTAACTCTCGATTACGGGGATTATAGCGTTTCTTATATCGATAATGATTTACTCGTAGAAGTCGATGTCAATCGCGGCGATATGCCCTTTGGAAATTTTGTTATAGGCGACAGTGAGCAAAAATTGCTTAGTTTGCTTGGGAAGCCTCTGAATGAAAAAGATTTTTCGTCAGATGGAGCTGTCATATGGCAATACAATATAAACTTAGACTACGAAGAAATAATCGAAACAAGTTTTGTGAATTTCATAATTAAAAATGGCAAAATAGTCAGCATGTCTTACGAAGTTCCTAATGATGGGAGCAACGGTGGTTAGTTGTAATCGTCGTCCGTGTTTATCCCTTGAACAAAAAGCCGCTTAACTCGTTGCTTAATACAGCGGCTGATTTTATCTCTTAAAATTTACAATATAGGAGGGCGGCTGTTAAGCCTATACTCGAAGCACTTTATTGACTATTATTCCAAAAAGTCGCTTACAAAGAGACCAGTTTTTGAACGCAAAATTCTATAATCGCCTCATGATTTACAAATTAAAAAATTTCAGGAGGCTTTTCATTATGCGTAATGATTTAACCGAAGTAGTTTTCATTTTGGACAGAAGCGGCTCAATGAGCGGACTCGAAGCGGACACAATCGGCGGATTTAATTCGATGATCCAAAAACAAAAGCAAGAAGAAGGCGAAGCTTATATTTCTACCGTCCTTTTCGATGATGAGTCCGAAGTCATTTACGATAGAGTCCCTGTCGCTAAAATCGAACAAATGACAGAAAATCAGTATTACACCAGAGGCTGCACAGCTTTGCTTGATGCTATCGGCGGCGCGATTAGACACATTGCGAACGTTCACAAGTACGCCCGTGGAGAAGACAGACCCGCAAAAACTTTGTTCGTAATAACGACGGACGGAATGGAAAACGCAAGCAAAATTTACAGTTACAAAAAAATTAAATCAATGATCGAGTACAGAAAAGAAAAAAACGGCTGGGAATTTATTTTCTTGGGCGCAAACATCGACGCAATCGCAACAGCAAGCCGTTTCGGAATCAGTGCCAATAGAGCTATGAATTATCATTCTGATCACAGAGGAACGCGGCTTAATTACAGATTTTTAGCTAAAACTGTTTCAGGTTTACGACGCGCCGAGAGTCCAGCAGAATTTGACGATGTAATGGAGGACGCTTGTTTTGAAATCAAAAAAGATTATGAATCACGAAGCGTCGGCGAAGATGATTGGACTGATATTGATCTCATCGACGAAAAATAAATAACAAATGATGAATTAATTCCTAAACTATCATTCCTAACCCCTTTATTTTTCACAAAGCTATTTCATATTGCTCGGAAAAATTTAATCTTCCGTTTGCAATTCTGATATTCTCGGGATCAATATCTATGCCAATATAGTGTCTTCTTAATTTTTTTGCTGCAAGACATGTTGTACCTGACCCCATGAAGGGATCAAGAATAATTTGATTTTCTTTAGTAACAAGCGATATTAAAAGTTCCATGAGTTTCAAAGGTTTTTGAGCAGGGTGAAAGCCACGATCTTCTTGCGTGATTTTAACCTTCAAGATATTGGAAAAAGTATCTTCATGCGCGTTATACTGTCGCAAGGCGTTTTCATTCCACGCACCCGTTTCGTTATCTAATACATTGTCGGCTATCGTGCCTCCTGTCTTATATGGCTTTTGAAGCCATAGAACAGGTTCAAACAATGGACGAAGATTAGCAACCCGCCAGCCTTCCCATTTTTTAGAATTTTCATAATCTTCGCGGCGTTCATAGATAACTGAAAGCCTCTGTGCCCTATGAGGAGCGTTATCTTTTTCCCACGCTAACATATCTTTGAACGTAAAACCAGCATCTTCGAGTGCGTTAATACATCTATGAGCATAACGTCTGCCGGCAAAAACAAAACATGTTCCTCCGGATTTTAAGATTCGTAGCCAGTTTTTCGCAAAACGCGAACACCACTGTTGATACTCAATCGGGATTTTTTTATCAGCTTCACTCCAGCCGTTTAATGGCTTGCCTCTGCGTCTGAATAAACCTCCGACGGACATTTGAGCAGGAGAGCTGCCGCCTAACGCAGAATTTTTGTTATCATGCAACACGTCCCAATCATCTAAGCCGATGCCGTATGGAATATCTGAAATTATTGCATGAACCGAATCGTCAGGAAAATTTTTTACAATTTCGATTGAATCGCCTTGAATAAAAGTATCAAGCTGTATCATGATAAATTACCTACGTAAGTATCGATTTGTTTTATTTTCTCATGGATTCTTTGAACCTTGATAAGCTCATCAATAGCTTGTTTACGCGAATAATTCCTTATTATCTCAATTTTTTCAAGCCAAAAAGATTTTTCAAGAGAGCTCCTCTTTATAATGGACAATTTTTGAAAATTTAGTGATTTATCGAGACATTCTGACTTAACTTTCACAAAGTTAACAATAAAATCATTGAAGCTTGGCAAGAAATTTTTTTTCATGTCAGACACTAAGACTTCATGTGAAAAATCTTCGCTAAAGTTCCAGAGTTTAGAAAGATTCAATTTTTTATTTTCCTTGATCCCATTTTCAAGCATAAAAATCAAATGTTCCCAGCTGAAAAGACACACGTTATTTTCAAGAGCCTGCGAGTATATTTGGCTGTTTTTTACAGGATATTGGAAATAAGGCGCGCATAAAACTGCAAAATCATTGTCTTTTCGCCAGCTTGAAAGAGCTGAAACTTTGAAATCTTTTTGATTTTTCGCTGTTCTGCTTAATCTAAAGGCTTTTGCGTCAGCAACAAGAGTGTAGTCAAAAAATCTTGATTCTGCTATAACATCCGCTGAATCCGAACGAGCTTTCAGTGTTGAAGATTTTAATCCCAATTCTCTAAACGCACGGGACAAAACAGAGTCAGAGGCCTTTGAAAATAACTTTTCTTCAGTTGAGTCTGGTAATATATTTTCAGGAATTATCCCTATTTGAGTCATAACTTCAACAAAATTTGTTGCAGAAGCTATATATCTTTCCAACGCTAGGGAAACTTCGTCAAAATTTCTACCCACCGAATTTCTAATAATATTCAATATTTCGTTAAACATATTGCAAGATTATCACAAAATTTATTTTTTCAAAGTGATATAATCTAGGAAGTTTTTAGGTGTCTTTCAAGTGAATTTCTCAATAAAAATTTAGTTTTGTTACTACATTTATTACTACAAAATATTAAATTTTTTTAGCTGCTATAGTGCTTAATAAATTTAGCTTTGAAAAAAATGAATCTATGCTTTTTGCAAAAACAATAAAAATATC
>JAFVEW010000121.1 GCA_017475805.1 Synergistaceae bacterium
ATTGCAGTTTGACAACACCGAAAAGCCTCAGCAATCTCACGCAAATAAGCGTCAGGATTCTCTTTAACGTAGGTTCGTAATTTTTCAGGGTCAATCTTTTTGGATGATCTTACAAAAGTATGTTTTTTGTAAATGCCATTCAGCTTCAAGTTGTTCTTCCCAATTTCTGATAGTGTTTATGGCAACCTTAAAAACTTTGCTTGTTTGTGCCAGAATGTTCCTCTACGCGATATTATAATGTTCTCCTTCCGTATTTTTCATCATAGCTTATAGTTTTTATTATATCAACAATAAAGTGTTTTTGCTATAAACAGCGATAGACGAACATAAAAAAATTTCAACGCGATTATGCTCAATGTATAATAGGTAACTTTTAGAAGGCACAAGGACGTTAAAGCACTGGGGCAGGGAGAAATTTAAGAGGCGTAACTCAATATGACGGCATCTCACTTGAGAATATAGTTCTTAATTTTGACGAAGAAATAAATATTTCGACCGCTAAGAATTTCATAAAAAGTCTCTTGGAGCTGTAAGAATGTTACAAAATCTCCCCACCAAAAAATCTTCTAATCTGAAATATCGACGTCGGGCGCAATCTGAATATCATAATTCGGATACGCCTGATTAATTTCTTCGTAGAGGACTTTCAAGCCTTCTTTAGGTTTTATATCAAAACTCATAACGACATCAAAACGCATTTCTTTTGCTTTAATATCTAAATAAAATCCGTGAAATTGCAAAGCCCATTCATGCGACAAAACTTTTTCACGAACGTTATTTTGAATTTTAGCAGCTTCACTGTCTCCGGTATTATATGAATAAAGGCCGACGCCAGTTAAAATTATTCCTGTTTCTTTATAAACTTTAGCTTCAAGTTTTCTTGTTAATTTATCAATTTCTTTTGCTGTCATTGTGTCGGGAAGTTCGAGATGAACTGAAGCGTAATTTTTATCAGGGCCGTAATTATAGATGAATAAATCATAAGCCCCGCGAACCGGCGGCTCAGACATTAAAAGCTCTTTAATTTTTATTGTTGTTTCTTTATCTGCTCTCACTCCTAAAATTTCGTCGAGAGTTTCGCGTATCATTTCAATTCCTGATTTAATTATAAAAACAGAAATTAAAACGCCTACATAAGCCTCTAATGAAATGCCGCTCAAAATAAAAATAATTGCAGACCCTAACACAGACGCAGAAAGGACAGCATCAAACATAGCGTCAGAGCCGGAAGCTACAAGCGAGCCTGAATTTACTTTTTCGCCTTGAGATTTAACATATTTTCCGAGCAAAATTTTTGTAACGACAGCAACAGCGATAATAATTAGAGAAACTGCGCTGTAATCGGGCGTTACAGGGTTAATAATTTTCTTAACAGATTCAACAGCTGAAGTTATACCGGCATATAGAACAATTCCTGAAACAATAAGTGCGCTAAGATATTCAACTCGACCATGCCCTAAAGGGTGTTTTTTGTCGGGTAATTTTCCGGCAAGTTTAGTTCCGATAATTGTGATAATTGACGATAGGGCATCAGAAAGATTATTCACAGCGTCGAGAGTAACAGCGATTGAATTAGAAATAACGCCGATTATAGCTTTGAACGTTGCAAGGAAAATATTTGTGAGAATGCCTATAACGCTTGTCTTTATTATAACTTTATTACGATTTATTTCTTGAGTTTGCGCCATGATTTTATTTTTCGTAAAAACAAAGAGCCAGGGAATTTAATCCCTAACTCTTAATTTCTAATTCCCAAAAAATTAAAATTCAAACGGCTTAATCTCTTTGACGACGTCCAAAATAGTTCCGTCGCGTGCTTCAAGAATTGCTACGACTTTATCTTTGAACTGAAGGTCATCAGGTTTGCCGACAAGTGAATAGGCATTTTCCTGAAGTTCTTTAATCGGAACATGTTTAATTCCAGCAGCGTCAAGAGCTTCGATGATGTCTTTTCTGTTCGGATTTACTGCTGTGCCGTAGTCGGTAACAACAACGTCAACGCAGTCGCCCGGAGTCGTAACTGTAACAACATGCTCGCAAATTGTCGCCATTCTGCCACGTGTATGCGGCGTAACGATAACGCAGCATTTCGCTCCTTCGGCTGTGTCAGGGTGTCCGCCCGGTGCGCCTCTCAAAACTCCGTCTGAGCCTGTAATAACATTGACGTTGAAATCAATATCAACTTCGAGAGCCGCTAAGACAACAAAGTCAAGTTTATTGACGAACGCGCCTTTATTAGCCGGGTTGGCATATTCGCTGGCCGTCATCTCAAAGTGATTAGGATTCGTACGGATATCTTCGATTGCTCCGGTGTCAAAATCCTGAACGTCGATAATTTTTCCGACTTTGCCTTTTCTCTGAAGCTCGCAGATAGCTGACGTGATGCCGCCAATAGCCCAAGCCATTTTAATTCCTTTTGCGTCCATTAAAGGCTCAAGGAATCTATTAACAGCGAGTGAAGGTCCGCCTGCACCGGTCTGGAATGAAAATCCGTCCTTGAACCAAGGTGTAGCCGCGATAATTTTTGCTGTATTCTCGGCCATCATTAAATCACGAGGATTTTGGGTCATTCTTGCGGCTGCGCTTGCGATTTTCTTCGGATTTCCGATTTCGTCAACTTTAACAACGTAGTCGACATTAACGCCGTGAATGCTCGGCGGGAAGTTCGGATAAGGAACAAGAGTATCAGTAATAACGACGACTTTATCAGCGTATTCTGAATCAGGGACAGCGTACGAAAGAACTCCGCAGTCGCCTTTGCCGCCAAGTGCTCTTGCGTTGCCGTATTCATCAGAAGTCGGTGCGCCGATGAAAGCTACGTCAATATGAACGTCGCCTTCTTCAATGGCTCTGACTCTTCCGCCGTGTGAACGTAAAATCGCAGGAGTTTTTAATTTTCCGTGCGAAACAACGTCGCCCATTTTGCCGCGAATACCTGAAGTCTGAATGCCTGTAACGATTCCCTTCTCGATATATTCTGCGATAGGGTCGTGAGCGTCGCCGAGACTTGAAGCCGCGATAGTAATATCTTTGATGCCCAAGTCAACGATTTCTTTCATTACCATGTTGACGATATAGTCGCCGTTTCTAAAATGGTGATGGAAAGAAACTGTCATTCCGTCTTTAATTCCGCAAGCGATGACGGCGTCTTTAATTGACGGAAGGATTTTGCTCTCTTGAGGATTTTCGTAAATTTTTGAAGTTGGGCCGTCCTTCTTGATGTATTTTCCGTCTCTGTAGCCTTTGCCCTGATAAGGCTCGTATTTTCTGCCATTCTTTAATTTAATGGCTAATGCTTCTTCGGGTATCTCTCTACCGACTGAGTTTTTCATAATTAAAGATCCCCCTCATAAATTCCGCTGGCTTTTGCTAATTTAATGACGCGTTCTGCGCCCGGTACAAAAGCGATGTCAATCATTTTTCCGTTGTCAAGAGTGAAGACTCCAACGCCCTCGCTTGCATGTTCACGATAAGCGCGAACGATTTTCTCTGCTTCAGCGATTTCTTTCTGTGAAGGCGCGAGCATTTCGTGAACGATAGGAATCTGCTTCGGGTTGATTAATGACTTGCCGTCAAAGCCCATTTCAACGTTCTGCTTGACTTCTGCTCTGAAACCTTCGTCATCGTTTAAGTTCGTGAAAACTGTATCGAAGCACTGAATTCCTGCAGCGCGTGCAGCGTTAAGCATCAAGCCGCGAGCGAAAAGCATTTCGATCCCGCCTGGAATGACTTTAACCTGCATACACTTGCGATAATCGCCGCCGCTCAAAGCAACGCCGAATAATCTCGGAGAAGCCTGGCAAATTTCGTAAGCGTTCAAAACGCCCTTAGGACTTTCTAGAGCCGCCATTAATAAAGTTCTGCCGACTTCGACGCCAAATTCTTTTTCAGCTTCTGTTACGGCTTCGTCAACAACTTTAACGTCATTTGCGCTTTCAGTCTTAGCGATTCTGATACCGTCGCAGCCGCCTGCAACACAGACTCTAATATCTTCTTTCCAGTGAGGCGTGTCGAGACCGTTAATTCTAACGATAACTTCTGTGTCGCCGTAATCAATCGTCTTAAGGGCGTGATAAAGTGAAAATCTCGCGCTATCCTTCTGATTTTCAGCTACAGCGTCCTCAAGGTCGAGCATAATTGAGTCCGCGCCGTAAATATAAGCGTCTTTAATTAATCCGGGCTTCTGAGCGTTCATGAACATCATGGTGCGACGAAGACGGAATTTTTCGGGTTTTGGTCTTGGAATACTCATTATCGGATTACACCTCCCCAGTCAAATTTGCCGTCCATATCGCACTGGCAGCCGCGATAGAACGCACATTCAACGCGCGCTTTGATGGTGCAGTCAAGTGCTCCATGATCATTGACGATGACCTTCGCGCTTTTTACGCCAAGCCTTTCAAGCGACTCTAAAACGGTTGCTTTAATCTGCCTGCCGTACTGATTAATTACCGAGCTTTCAAGCGATAAATCAATTTTGCCGTCAGTCGTGGGTTCAAGCGTTACCATTACGTCGCTTGACTCGAGAGTTCCGGCTGTCCCTGCCGCTTTCAACTCCATTTAAGAGAACACCTCCGCTTAAACTTAGTGAAAATATTTTTTTTGGAATTTTGTTTTAATAATTTTAACATTTTTATAAAAAAAAAGTTAGAGGCTAACCACAACTCTTAGTGTTGAAAAATAATCAATGATATAATTTCATATTATCTATTTTTAACGGAGGATTTGTAACTTGAATATTAAATTATTCATTTCGTCATTCGGAGGCGACACAGCCTGGAGCAGAAAGCATATCAAAGACGCGGTTACGATTCAAGTCGGTGCCGATTGCCGACAAGTCTTGCCTGATAACGTGGGGGGGGTAACCCTTTTAGATAATACAGGCGATAATATTTCAGCGGATAATCCCTACTGGGGCGAACTTACAGGACTTTACTGGATTTGGAAAAATATAAAATTCAATGATGGTGACATAATAGGCTTCTGTCATTACAATAAAATGCTCAATATTTCAGAGCGCGGTATTAAAAAGTTTTTCAAAAAGAATCCAAGAGGCTGGCTCGTATCAAATTACGCTTATGTACCTTTAGACAACGATGACTTTGTAATTCAATCCTTCAAAAAAATCTTTCAAACTAACTTTCCAGATTACTATAACGTATGGCAAAAATTTGAATTTTATAATTCTAACGTATCAGCATGGCTTCAAAAATACTCACCTAGTAATTTATTTTATACTGACGCAAACTCATTCATCGAGTATTGTGAATGGCTTTTCAATATTTTATTCAAACTGCGACTCATGGTCGGCAACATCGAACGAGCACCTACAAACAAACGATATTGCGCATTAATAGGCGAGCGAATTATGACATCTTACCTCGAACGAAACCATAAAATTTATGAAACTACTTTTAGTATAGGTGCTTCAACTCCGTTTTACGCCTTTTTGAGTCGCACGGCTCATAAACTAAATTTAGATATTAACGCGCGATATTATGATTTAATTCGAAGCTTTTTTAGAAAGTATACGCATTACCGTCCGGCTACGTCTTCATGGGCGAAAGAGTAAGATATAAAAATAAATTTTCTTGACATTCAATTTTTTTTCAAATAAATGTCAAGAAATACTGCTATAAATTTTAAAATTGAAAATATACGAAAGGATTTTCGCCCGTGAATGCAAGTCCTAAAATTAAGCCTACGAACGTGAAAAATATTGTCATGCCTGTTATGGTGCTTAAATCAAAAATCGGATAAAAACCTTTGACTTCAAAATTTGATTTTTTAGCTTTAATTACGGCGGCAATTTCAGCAATAATTAAAACAAATAACGCTACGAACGTCCACATAAAAGGCTGAGTTATACCATTTTGAAGCGTGAAAATTCTTTTTATAATTATCCAAGCATCAGAAAAATTTTCAGCTCTGAAAAATATCCATGTAAATGAAATAAATGCGAACGTCAATAAAATTTTCAGTGGCGCAAATAAATTTAATTTATTTTTTAAGCTGAATTTTTCAAAACACAAAGCCAAGCCGTTTAAGCCTCCCCAAAATACAAACGTCCAGTTTGCTCCGTGCCATAAACCGCCAAGCAGCATTGTATCACTTTGGTGGTTGTTTAACTGTGAAGCAAAAATTCATAATGCATAATTAAAAAATAACTATGCACTATGAACTATGAATTTTATTTCGGTGCTGGGACTATGAAATTTTCTGTTTTTTCCGGGTCAGCTGCAAGAGCCGGGAGATTAATCATAATGTCCTTGCTGAATTGAAATTTGCAAAGATTATCAATTTCAATTTCTTTCGTGATTGTCTTAGCAATTTCGCCGTCATCGTCAAAAATTTCTGCTTTAATTTCAAACTTCGGCCCGACAACTTTTTTAACGTCGCGTTCACGGGTCATTAATTCAGAAACTTCGCCGCCGTTGATGCTGACATTAACTTGTTCAAGGGCTTTGAACTCGCCGAGCGTTTTATTATCAAGAAAAATTTGATGTTCTCGCCCAATGTAAAAAAGCCATATACCGAGAGCTATTAACGCAGCAAGAACGACGAGCCTTTGAAACCAGCGCATTAAAAATTTCAAGAAAGCTACGAACATTTATGCTTCGCCTCCGTTCCCTCTAAGACTTCGACGAGCCGCCTCGCGTTCACGATTTCGTTTCCAAGCGTGAAGGACAAGAGCTATAGCTATTATTCCGTAAGAGACAAAAACTCTGAAATATTCGCCGATTTGAGCTTCGCCGATTAAATTTTTACCGGCCATAGGAGCAACTATAAACATTAAGTGAAAGAGAATAACGCCGACAAAAACGTTAGTGATACTTGCTTTTGAAACGCTTGCGCCGCCGATTAACAGAGCCGCAATTGAGAACATTCCGGCTTGATCATGACTGTTGTAAGTGTTCAAAGTTCCCATATTTTGAAGATAAATTATTTGGCCGTAGCAAGCAAGCACCGTCGAAATTACAATAGCGATAATTCGAGTCCTGTTGACGGGTATTCCTGCACTGTCTGCAACACTCTGACTTTGACCTATAGCGCGCATGTCTTGGCCGAGTTTAGTTTTTCTGAACCAAATTATAAACACGCAGAATAAAGCAATGATTATAAATGTCGCGAGAGGGATTCTTATTGAGCCGTCAAAGAACGGAAGCTGAATCAAAAAGAATGAGCCTGCTCCGTTGATGTTCAAAAATTGTTTCGCGCCTTCGGTATTAGTTATGACTGTAGGAATTAAATTATCAAGAACTGCACGAATCCCTGTGAGGCTTACAGCGTTTCGGACTCCGTAACCTCTAGATAATAACAACGTCGGATTAGTAATCGGAATTATCCAGCCCATGAGATATAAAACGACCATTTGATAAACGCCGTTAATGAAAAATCCCAATATATAAGACGTAACCATTTCGCGGCCTTTAGCTCTGTTTAAGATCATTCCGCAGAAAATTCCTAAGATTATTGCTATCGGTGTTCCGATTAAACAAGCTAAAATCATTCCGGGTATTCCGACAATGCCCCAGTCGCAAATGAATAATAATCCGATTTGCCCGGCCATCGCGCCTAAAACCATTCCGAAATTTAAGCCCATTCCTGCCATAATCGGAATTAAAAGCGAGAGAATTAAAAACGAATTTCGCCCGATTCGAGTTAATAACTCCTGAACTAAATAGCTCGCTGAAAAGCCGCTTAATGGGATTGCAAAAGCTGAAATTAAAATAAAGACTGCAGGGACAGCATTACCTGCGATAATGTCAAAAAGTTTTCTTATCATGATTTATCCCCTAACCTTTCTTGTCAGAGCGTATAAAATCATTCCGTTACTGACGATTAATCTTATAACTTCCGACATATCCGTTTGAAACATGCTGTTAAAAACAGTCGGAGTCATCGTCAAAATTCCCTGAAATAAAAACGTTCCGACGACAACATTTAATATCGTAGCTTGGTTGACGCTTGCTCCGCCTAACAATATCGAAGCTACAGCAGGCAAGGCCATATAGAATGGTCCCATATAAAGCTGAATAAATCCGAAACTCTGCTCATAAACTATAATTCCGATCGCGCCAAGTATAGTTGACATTACAACGGAGATAGTTCGCATTTTGTCGACATTGACACCGGAAGCGCGGGCAAATTCAGGGTTAGAACCTACTGCGGTCATTGCCGTGCCTGTTTTAGTACGCATGAAAATCCATACGATAAACGCCATTACAGCAAAGAAAATTAACATTCCCGTCGGAATTGATAAATTAACGTCAACAGTTTTGCCGCTGATTTCGATAGTTTTATTGAAGTCGAACGAGAGCCAATCGTTAAGGATATGAAGCCAAAAACCGTCGACGCTTATTGTAGTTCTAAGGCCGCGACCTGCATAACCCCAAACCATTGTCGGGTGTTTATAAGGAAGTAAGAGCCAAGCTATACACATAAACGAA
>JAFVEW010000122.1 GCA_017475805.1 Synergistaceae bacterium
AATAAATAAATTAAAAGGGATTACCTAGATGGGCTGCTTACCCACCCGGTAAAATCCCCGAACAGTGGATACGGTTTATGATTTGAACGCGTGGATAAGATCCGCAATAGCTCGTATCAAGTCGGTTAAGGCTTGGACGAGTTTTATTATTCTCCTCATATTCCCACCCCCTTTCCTTTTTCAGTACTCAGAGATGAGCCTCTGGTAAGTCCTCGCTCCTGTAAAAGCGAACGCCTCGCCTACAAAATATTTTAGCATAGAAATTTAATCGTGATATAATAAAGACAGGAAAAAGAGTGCGCCCCGACGAGGGAGAGCTGGACACTCTTGTTAAAAATTGGGCTGCCGAAGCTGGGCTCGTGATTCCCACCCTCGGACTTACATCCTGACGGATAGGATTACGATTTGAAAGCACGGATTAACTCCGCTAATGCTCTGATAAGCTCAGTTAAGGCTTTGACGAGCATTATTATTTTCCTCATCGTTCTCACCCCCTTGTATTCAATACTCAGGGATAAGGTCCTGGCAACCTACGTTCCTATGGAAGCGAACGCCTCGCCTGAAATTATTTTAGCATAGAAACTTAATCGTGATATAATAAAAGACAAGAAAAAAGAGTGCGCCCCGGCGAGGGAGAGCAAACGCTCTATAAAAATAAATGGGTTGCCATTGATGGGCTTCAGGAATCCACCTTTGGACTTACACCCGCTAAGTGGGATTACGCTTTGAGTTCACGAATTAAATCCGTGAGAGCTCGTATAGAGTTTGTAAGGACTTGTACGAGCTTTGTGATTCTCTCCACGTTCTCACCCCCTTTCCTTTTCAGTACTCAAGGATGACCCTTAGCAAATCCTCGTTCCTGTAAAAGCGAACGCCTCGCCTGAATTCATTTTAGCATAGAATTTTGTTTTTTAGCTTTCGTGCGCGAAGGACTGAACAATAGTCGATAGATGAAAAGACCAAAAATATATTTGAATTTTTGCAGAAAGAGAGGGAGGACAACTTATTCTCTATTTGCTCCCTCTTAATTTTTTATCTATAAAAACGTTCCGCGCATTTTCACAACGTCCGCAACTCTTTGAATGGCTGCCATCGTTGCTGCACGTCTCATTGTTACTTTCTTGGCCTTCGAGTAATCCCAGACCCTTTTGAAATTCCCTTTCATGATTCTAACGAGTTTGTCGTTATATTCTTCTTCGCTCCAGAAAATTCCCTGCAAGTTTTGAGCCCATTCAAAATATGAACCGATTACGCCGCCTGAGTTCGCTAAAAAGTCAGGGACAATAGCGACGCCTTTATCAGCAAGAATTTCATCGCCTTCAGGGGTAACAGGACCGTTTGCGCCTTCGACGATATAGCGTGCTTTGACTTTATCGGCTGTCTTTCGATTAATCATTCCGTCGCGTGCACACGGGAATAAAAAATCAGCGTCAACGAATAAATCTTCTTCGATTTTTTCGCAATTTCCGACTTTATCAAAGCCCGTTAATAATTTTTTAGGATTTGAATTAACGACCTCAAAAGCCTTGTCAATGTCAATGCCGTGTTCTGAATAATACGAGCCTGTTATGTCGCTTATGGCAACGACTTTAACGCCTGCGTCGCGAAGAGTTTTAGCTGTGTAGCTCCCGACATTGCCGAAGCCCTGAACGATAGCCGTAACAGAGTCGGAATTTTTACCGAGCACTTTCATAAACTCAAGGCCGCAAGTTGCTACGCCGCGTCCTGTTGCTTCATGGCGTCCATAACTTCCCCAAAATGTTACAGGCTTTCCTGTTAATAAAGCAGGTTCTAAATCTCCGCGCATTTTGCAGATAGTGTCGACGATCCACACCATTTCTTGGCCTCCTGTGTTCATGTCAGGGGCAGGAATATCGCTCCAGCGTCCTAAAATCGGAGCAATTCGAGCACCGAAAGTTCGAGAAAGTTTTTCTTTTTCCTTCTCAGACATATTTAGAGGGTCGCAGGCTACTCCGCCCTTGCCGCCGCCGTAAGGAATCCCTGCTAACGAACATTTCCATGTCATTAAGATTGCAAGAGCTTCACATTCGTCCATATCGACTTCAGGGTCATAACGAATCCCGCCTTTTGAAGGGCCTAATGCCGTCGAATGTTGAACGCGATAGCCTTCAAAGACGTTAACGCTTCCGTCGTCCATTTCGACAGGAATTGAGACTTGGACTCTGCGTTCAGAATGACTCAAGATTGAAATTAATTTCTCATTGAGTCCCATTTCGTCAGCTGCGCCGTAAAATTCCTGCAAAGCTGTATCGAGTAAAACATTTGAAGATTTTCGTCGTTCCTGTTTCATTTCTATTTAGTGAGGAATTAGGAGTTAGGAGTGAGGAGTTTTTTTACTCTTCGCCCTTAAGTCCCTGTCCATCACTCTACCCTCCTTGCTAATGAATTTTATTTTATTAAAAAAAGAAGCAGGTTTTTAATTCCTACTTCTCTAATTTCTCATTCTTAATTGCATTTACAAGCGTCATAGCTTTTTGAATGTCTTTCTCAAGCCACATGTTCACAGCTCGTTCAACGTTATCGACGATAGCGGGCAAATTATTTCGTTCTTCTTCGTTAAAATGTCCAAGAACATAATTAATCATATCGCCCGGAGCTTTGCCGATCCCGACTCTTAAGCGCGGAACTTCAAGGCTTCCTAATGCTCCTAAAATTGAAATTAGGCCGTTATGACCGCCTGCAGAGCCGCTCGCACGGAGTCTTAACTTCCCGAACGGCAGAGCCATATCGTCGTAAATTATTAAAACGTCGCTTAAATCTATCTTATAAAAATTCACGGCCTCGCCTATAGCTATTCCGCTTGAGTTCATGAAAGTTAAAGGCTTCAAAAAAATTATGTTGCCGTCTTTCCAAAACTCAGCATGAAATTTGTTTTGAGGCGAGCCTAAATTTTTGTTATTAACAATATGGTCAACGCATAGCCAGCCCATGTTATGCCGGGTGAAAGCGTATTCAGTTCCTGGATTACCAAGACCGGCTATGAGTTTCATGAGTTATTTTTTCTCCTCTTCTTCGTCGCCTTCTTTGGCTGCTTTGCCCTTGGCTACGACTTCGACATCAGCTGCTGCTGTCTGTTCTTCTTCAGGTGTTGACTCTTCAACGCCGCGTGAAGTTACAACGATAGCTACAACCTCTTCAGGGTCTGCAAGTGCCGCAACGTTTTCAGGAAGTTTCAAATCTTTGACGTGGATAGCGTCGCCGACATTGAGAGCTGAAACATCAATCGTAATAACATCGGGAATACTCATCGGAAGAGTCTCGATTTCAAGCTCGTGAGTGAATTCAAGAACGCCGCCGTCCTTAACGCCCTGTGATTCTTCGCGTCCGACGACTTCAACAGGAACGTTGATTGTAATCTTTCGGCCTTTAACGAGGTGTAAGAAGTCAACGTGAAGGGGCATATCCGTTAACGGGTGTCTCTGAGCTTCGCGGATAATGCAAAGTTCTTCACTGCCGTCAGGAAGTTTGACATTAAGACGTGTAGACTCCCAGCGTCCTGCTAAAATCTTTTCGATTTCGCGCATGTTGACTTTGCCTTTGATGTTTTCTTTGATTTCCGGTCCGTAGATAATGCAAGGTACGTAGCCTGCGCGGCGGATTCTTCCGTTCTCGCCTTTGCCTGTTTTCTCACGGGACTCCATCACTAACGTTACTATGTTCGCCATGATTAAAAAATTTCTCCTTTGAAATTAAAATAAACTGCGTAATTATCTTAGCACACTTTAAGCTATAATTTTGCAAAAAAAGTTTTAAGGAGAAAGAATTTCCATGTCTGAATCTGATAAATGTAAATATAACGTTACGGGAATGTCATGCGCGGCTTGCAGTGCCCGTGTCGAAAGAGTCGTGAAAAAAGTTCATGGCGTCGAGTCTTGCGCTGTGAGCTTATTGACAAATTCAATGACCGTTGAAGGCTCGGCGGATTCGTCTGCAATAATAGCGGCTGTCGAAAAAGCAGGTTACGGAGCTTCACTTCAAGTTAGGAATGAGGAGTTAGGGGTGAGGAGTGAAACATCAAAAGAAGATGCTCTTGAAGATAAAGAGACTCCTGTTCTTAAAAAAAGATTATTTTCTTCGTTAATATTTTTGATTATTCTCATGTATTTTTCGATGGGACATATGATTAACTTGCCCTTGCCGGAATTTTTTGAAAATAATCATGTCGCTGTCGGACTCGCTGAGTTATTATTAGCCGGAATAATAATGGTAATAAATCAAAAATTTTTTATTTCAGGTTTTTCGAGTTTAATTCTGCTTGCCCCTAACATGGATACTCTCGTTGCTGTCGGAGCTTCGGCTTCTTTCGCTTGGAGTGTCTTTGTTTTATTTGCTATGACCGTTCCTCACGCAGGTAAGTATGCGATGAGTGATTTCTATTTTGAGAGTGCAGGAATGATTTTGACTTTAATAACCGTCGGCAAAATGTTAGAGGCCCGCTCGAAAGGTAAAACGACCGATGCAATTAAAAGTTTAATGAAACTCGCTCCAAAGACCGCTAATTTAGTTCGAGGCGATAAAGAAATCACTGTGCCGATTGAACAAGTTAAGCGCGGCGATGTTTTTGTAATTCGTCCGGGCGAGAATATTCCCGTTGACGGTCTTGTCATTGAAGGTACAAGCGCAGTGAACGAATCAGATTTGACCGGCGAGAGTATTCCAGTTGATAAAGCAGCGGGCGATTCAGTTTCAGCAGCAACGTTAAATCAATCGGGCTTCTTAAAATGTGAAGCGACTCGCGTTGGACAAGATACGACTTTATCTCAAATTATTAAAATGGTAAGCGACGCCGCCGCAAGTAAAGCTCCAGTTGCTAAGACTGCCGATAAAGTTTGCGGAATTTTTGTTCCGTCAGTGATTTTAATTGCGATTTTAGTCGTAATAGGCTGGCTTATAGCAGGAAAATCATTCGGCGACGCTTTGTCTTACGGAATCGCAGTTTTAGTCATAAGCTGTCCTTGTGCACTTGGCCTCGCTACTCCTGCGGCTATCATGGTCGGGAGCGGAGTCGGAGCTAAAAACGGAATTTTATTCAAGACTGCCGCGTCTTTAGAGCAAACAGGAAAAATAAAAATCGCTGCTCTCGATAAGACAGGGACAATAACAAGCGGCGAGCCTGAAGTTACGAATTTAATCACAGCTCCTCATGTTAGACCCGAAGAATTAATCGCGGCGGCTTGTTCCCTCGAAGCTAAGAGCGAACACCCGCTTGCAAAAGCTATCGTGGAATACGCGAAAGAAAATAATATTCAGCCTGATGACATTAAAAATTTCAGTGCAATTCCCGGCAACGGTTTGAAAGGCGTTATAGCTGATGACGAAATCGAATTGACGGGCGGCAGCGTTAAATTTATAAAAGAAAATTTCAAAGTCGCTGATTATTTCGTCAAACAAACCGACGAATTAGCAGAGCAGGGTAAAACGCCTTTAATGTTTGTTCGCGGCACAAAACTTTTAGGAGCTATAGCCGTCGCTGATGTTATTAAACCTGACAGTAAGGACGCTATCTCAGAGCTTCAAAAAATGGGAATAAGGGTCGTCATGCTCACGGGCGATAATGAGCAGACAGCTAAGGCAATCGCAGAAGAAGCAGGTGCTGATGAAGTTATAGCTGGAGTTTTGCCGGACGGTAAAGAAAACACTATCCGCGAACTTCAAGCGAGAAATAATTTCAAAGTTGCTATGGTCGGCGACGGAATTAACGACGCCCCGGCTTTAACTCGCGCTGATACAGGCATAGCGATAGGAGCAGGGACTGATATTGCCATTGATGCTGCTGACGTTGTTTTAATGAAAAGCAGTTTGAAAGACGTCCCGGCGGCTGTGAAGTTGAGCCGCGCCGTTTTGCGGAACATTCATGAAAATTTATTCTGGGCTTTTATTTATAATGTCATAGGAATTCCTTTAGCGGCAGGCTTATGGGGCTGGAAACTTGATCCGATGTTCGGAGCTGCGGCGATGAGTCTTTCAAGTTTCTGTGTCGTTACGAACGCATTAAGATTAAATCTTTTGAAATTAAAATAATTTCTTAATCTCCTAATTCTTACTCTCTAACTCCTTCTTAGAATTAATGTATAATTACGAGAAATTTCAAGATAGCATTTTTTAGAAGGAGTTTTTTCATGAAAATCCCGCAATATAAAATTTTTTGCTTAATGTTAATAATTTCGGCTATGTCGATTGAGCCTGCTTATGCTCGCGTTTCAATGACTTTGCCGCAGTATATTCAAGAAATTTTATTAAATAATCATTCTTTGAAAGCAAGCGTTAAAAACGTCGAAGCCGATTATTATTCTGTCTTAGCTTCCGTAGGTTATCAACGGCCGTCGACTTCAGCATCATCATCATTTTCTTATGCTACGCGACAAGCAACGGAAGATAACGTAACGGCCGGAAATTTAGCTTTGAGGCTTTCACAACGAATTGATATTTCAGGAAGTTATAAATTAGACGAACAGCAAAATAT
Organism: Synergistaceae bacterium; assembly: GCA_017475805.1. Next base: position 6,485 of record JAFVEW010000122.1, read on the forward strand.
TTTAGGCTATGAAGTTTCACGCGCTAATTTTGACAACACTGTTAATACCTTAATCGCAGCCGCCGAAGAAACTTGGTGGTCGGCAGTTCTTGCTCGCGAAAATGTTAAACTTCAAAGAGAAATTCTCACACAGCGCAGTGAAAATCATAGAATTACAATGGAAAAATATAATCAGGAATTAGTCCCGCGACTTGATATAGTCCGAAGCGATGCACAAGTTGTTGAAGCCGGAAGTCTCGTTAAGAACGCCGAGACAACTTATCTGAATTTATTAGCAGAGCTTTCATTAATGGCTGGCGGTCTTGATGTCGAGCCCGTTGAGGCAGAATTACAAGTCCCTGTATTCGATGTCGCGCTGAATTTCGATGATGCTCTTGAATATCGTCCTGATGTAAAAGCGGCAAAATTAAATTTAGAACGCGCAAAACTCGTTAAAAAACTCACAGCGAAAGGGCTTTCACCGACGCTTGATTTTGCTTTTCAGTTTACTCCGTGGTCTGACCCTGAAGCCTTCACAACGCCTAATAGTAAACAGGCCGGAGCATCTTTGACTTTAACTTTGCCGATAACTGACGGGAACACTACAAAATATAAAGTCATGAACACTGAGCGATTAATTCAGGCTGCCGAAGCTAATCTTAAAGGACTTGAAGAATCGACGCGCCGTGATATTACTGTAGCGATTAATAACTGGCGAAACGCTGCTGCTGCTGAACAAGATAAAAAAATTCAGGTTGAACGTTCCGAAGAAGAATTAAAAATCACTGAATTAATGTATAACGAAGGCATGGGAGCACAGATCGATTTAATCAACGCTCAGACAGCTTATCAGGCAGTCAAAACAGAATATCTCGATGCCGTCAAAAATATGTACGTTGCTCTCGTAGCGTTAAGAAAAGCTATCGGTGATTATTCTCCCGACGAGGACGGAACTTGGCGCGAAGCTGTCCAGCGTTACGGAAAAGGCAATGAGATTTTAGGCGAGCCCGGATTAAAGACTCTCCGGACTGACATGAAAAAGCTCAAGGCCAAGAACTCTAAGAAAGATAAAAATTAAAATATGAAAAGACTCGCTCTGAAACGAAAATTTTTATTTGCTCTGCTATTGATATTAATCTTAGCGTATGCCGCCGAAGCTGCAACTTCAAAGGCCGATAATATCGCGAATTTATTTACGCGGGTTAATCCGTCATTGACTGCGAAAAAAGCTCAAGATTACGCGGCTATCATCATTCAAGCTGGTGAAAAATTCAAGCAAGACCCTTATGTTATCGCGGCTTTAATCGTTCACGAATCGACAGTTAATAATAAAGCTGTATCAAAAGGCGGCGACTACGGCTTGATGCAAATCCGCTGGAAAGTTCACGCTAAGGCGATAAAGCAGAGATTTCCTAAAGTAAAGAAATCGAGCTATATGTTTGACGCAAGGACTAATATTTTTTACGGCACTTAGATTTTCTCAGACTGATTTAAGAAAGCAGGAGGAAATTGTCAGTGCGGCGTTTCACGTTACAGCGCGGGCAACAAGAAATTAGTTAATAAAGTTACAGCTACAGTAAATGAACTAAACAACAGTGCTAAGAAAAAAGTTACGCCCAAGAACAAAAAGAAAAAATAAAGGAGAATTAGTCAGCATGAAAAAAATTTGTTTTAGTTTAATAATTTTGCTTACGTTTTGCGGAGCAGCTTCGGCTCATATAATTTATACAACTGAAGCAGGAAGTTTAGGTCTTATCAGTGTTAGCAACGAAACAAGTTCAGAACTATCCGGTATTGAATACAATGGTGGTAACGGCTCTGTCGTTGCGTCATACTGGGAAAATAACACTTCTAATGGCGCAGGAAATTCAAAAATAATTTTGATAACTCCTACCGAAGATACAACACTTTCAGGTGATACGGCTGTAAGATTTTCTTCGTCTGAAACGCTTTCATCACCGATTGATGATGATCCGATAGTTTTAGAAGGTTCTTATGGCACGCCTATTATTTGCGGAACTAACAGCGGCGGGAGTTTATATCTTGCTACAGGAGCTTCGCTGCGAGAATATAAAACTTCAGATTTTAGGTTTTATAACACTTACACTTATTTAAGCGATGATCTTGTACCGAGCCCAGAAATAAAAGCAGTTACAAAAAACGATTCTCGCGTTTATGTCCTTGTTGCTCTGAACAATAATATTTCTAATGACATAGTTGTAACACTCGACGGAACATTAAATCCCAAATCAGAATATTCAGGGAAATGGGAAGTTTCAACTTCAAAAAATACTTATACAATGAATTTTATCAGCGACTCGCGAATAGTAGTCGGTGCTGACGACGGAGTTTATAGGGTAACAAATGCTTTGACAGCTTCATTAGTATCGTCTGACTATCCAGTCGTAGCAATTCAAAAAGACACTGGTAAGGGCTTTTATTACATCACTCAATCTGAAACAGAAGGCGGAAAAACAAATTCGCTTTACCATTACACTACGACAGATACCAATCCGTCAGCTTTACTCACGGCCACAGGCGACGGCGCACAGCTTGTAAAAGATTCAAAATACAATGTTTTAGGCGTCATGATTGGCGAGCAAATTACGCTTGTAAATATGGAAGATGACTCGTTTATACAAACATATTCATCAACAAATTTAAGCGGCAAGCCCATAAGTATCGCGGCGTCTTCAACGTCGGGAAACTCTGCTGATACAAGCAGCGGCTGTATGATCGGCGGCGCAGGTTTAGCAATGATGGCCGCTTTATTAGCATCGTTAAAGTATAAAAGGGCGTGAAATTTATGACACACAAAAATAAAATTATCACAATAGGCCGTGAATTTGGCTCAGGAGGCCGCGAGTTTGGAAGGAAATTAGCTGAATTAATCGGCTTCCCTTACTATGACCGCGAAATAATAATCGAAATTTCAAAACGTACCTCTTTATCAGAAAAATATGTTCAGAATATCGCTGAACATAAGCCGATTATTCCGTTCCCAATTCATACGGGCAGGACGTTTTTTGCTGTAATGCCTGACTATGGTCAATCGGTGCAGGCTGAACAACATACTATAATTCGCGAGCTTGCGGCAAGTTCAAATTGTGTAATTGTCGGGCGCGGAGCTGATTATATTTTACGTGAGTCAAAACCTTTCAGAATTTTTGTATATTCTGATTTAGAAAGCAAAATTAAACGCTGTCGTGAAAATCAAAGCAAAGACTATGAACACGACGAAATGAATGATAAAGAGCTTGCGAAAAGAATCGAGCAGATTAATAAATCTCGTGCGGATTATTACGAGTTTTATACCGGGCAAAAATGGGGCGACAAATTAAATTATGATCTTTGTGTAAATACAAATTTTGTTTCGCCTCAAAAATTAGCGGAAGCTGTTAAAAACTTAATTTCTTAAATTAATCAAAGGAGATGAACCTATGCGTAATTATCTTGATGTTCTCCAAAAAATCGAAGAAACAAAAGCAAAGGCTTGGCTCGTCGGCGATACAGTCCGAATGATTCAAATGGGTATTCAGCCCGAATTAATCACGCTTGCAATCGATTCTGACGATATGTATAGCGTAGCTCTCGCGCTTGGTACAGGAACGGTCGATGCAAGAGGTCCTTATCCGGCCTTGCGCGGTGAACTTTTAGGCGTTCCGTTCAGAGCTTTTAGTCTTAGAGGCGCGACAATCGAGGACGATTTAGCCTGCAGAGATTTAAGCATTGAAGCTATTGCAATTCGCAGCGACGGCGGTATTGTTGACCCGTTCGGCGGACGTTTTGACATTCGTAACAGAGTAATAAGACTGACGGGCGATAATGTTGACCTAATCAACGATGACCCATTAAGAATCTTGCGAATGTTGAGATTTTCAGCCGAGTTAGAAATGGATATTTTCTGGAAAACTCAAAGCGACGTCCGAGAATTTTTATCTGAACATGCTGAAAGAATGTCTGAAATCCCTGCTGAACGCTGGGGACGCGAAATTATGAAAGGCATAACCCGAAGGCCATACAAATTTATTAGGCTTTGTGACTCTTACCATTTAATTCCGTTCTTCCTGAAAGAATTAGAAGACCTTAAGAGCGACAAAAGACTCTATGAACATGTTTTGAAGGTCTTAGGCGTCATTGAAAACAAACTCGATACTACTAAAATTATGCAGAGCGACGCATTTGTATTAGCCGGGCTTCTTGGTAATATCGGCACAAAAACTTTAGACGGCCGCGACAGAAATAAATTCACGGACAGGCTCGTTAATGAATATCTAACGCGCTGGAATGTCAATTCAGGAACTATTGATGAGGTTATTGCAATCATCAATCGCTACAAAGATTTTTACAAACCCGTTACCGAGTTAGAATTTTGCAGAGACGTCCTTGAATATTCGGAAGAGGCTATAGAAGTTGCGTTAGAGTTCGCTAAATGCGTTGTCGAATCGGAAAACAAGGTCGAAAAATACAGCGAAGTTCTTGAAGATAACACTTGGAATTTGAATCAAGTCTTGAGACGCTTTAATAACGTCAGACTTCAAACCGAAGGCTCAGATCGTTACATGACAGGCCGCGAAGTCATGGCTCTTTTGAACATGAAGCCGGGCCGCCGCGTCGGTGAGTTGTTAGAAGGACTCGACTTAGCAGTTGGAACAGGAAAAGTCAGCAATCGCGCAGGAGCAGAGGCTTGGTTGAAAGCACAATAGCAGCAATTTCGACGGCACTCGGCGAGGGAGGCATAGCGATAATCAGGGTCTCCGGTGCTGAGGCCGTCAATATTTCTACAAAAATTTTGATATTCCTGGCAAGCTATATTTAACAAATTTAATAGACGATGACGGGAATATTTTAGACCGCGTCTTAGCCGTTCATTTCGCAGGGCCTAAAAGCTATACTGGCGAAGATATTTTTGAAATTCATACTCACGGCGGAATTTTTATAGCGCGCTTATGCCTTGAACTTTTGATTAAAAACGGTGCGGAATTAGCTCAACCCGGCGAATTTACACGCAGAGCATTTGCAAACGGACGGATCGATTTATCACAGGCCGAAGGAGTTTTAGGAATAATAAAAGCTCAAAGCCTCGAAGCCCTCAAAGCATCAGCAAGGACTTTAAGCGGCGGACTTTCTGAGAAAATCCAAGAAATTCACGCGAAAATCTTAAACGTTCAGGCTAATTTTGAAATTAATTTAGATTTCCCGGAAGGCGAAATTTTTAACTCAAACTTCAACGCGGCGAGCGAAATTTCAAAAATTAAGGACGAACTTGAAAATCTTTTGTCGCGCTGTGAAGCAGGAATGATTTTTAATAACGGCGTCAAAATCACAATCGCAGGCCGTCCTAACGTTGGTAAATCTTCGCTGCTGAATGCAATTTTAGAGAAAAATCGAGCAATCGTTACAGAAATTCCAGGCACTACTCGCGATATTATCAGCGAAAAAATTTTGATTAATTCTCTGCCTGTGATTCTTTCAGACACTGCGGGACTTCGCGACACTGAAAATATTATCGAGGCCGAAGGAATTAAACTCGCTATGACATCAGCGAATGAAAGTGATTTATGTTTGTTTGTAATCGACGGCTCGGAAAAAATTTCAGATAATGAATTAAATTTTATAAATTCGCTTGACGATCGCGTTATCGTTGTAATTAATAAATCGGACTTAAAACAGGCTCAAGATTTTAATTTTGCGTCTCAGGTTCATGTCTCTGCAAAAAATCAAACGGGCATTGAAGAATTAAAATCAGCTATTTTCAACAAAGCTATAAAAAATCCGTCTTTAGACGGCGAACTTAACGCTTCAGCGGCACAACTTAAGGACATTCGCGAGAGTCTTGAACTCATAAGCGATGCCTACGAACTCGCAAGCAAGGACTCAGAGCCTGACATTATAGCGGGTTTACTTAATGACGCGAGAGTAACTTTAATGCGCGTGCTTGGCTTGGACGTTGGCGACGAACTTTTAGATTTTATGTTTAATCGATTCTGCGTTGGTAAATAAAATTAATTTTTTATGATATAATTCAAACAGTTAAATTCTCGATGTGAGCCGGGAATTTATTTTTTATTACTACATTTATTACTACAAAATTTTCAATTTTGATTCGCAATCACAAAGTTTCGTGAAAAATTTTTGAAATAAAAACCGCAATTTATTTTTGAGAGCCTCATCCTTAAGGATAGCGCGATAAAAAATTTGACAAATAAAAAAACAGGCCACTTGTGTTGCGCAGCCTGTCATGATTTCCGTAAATGTTTTTACTGTTTTATCATCGTGTATTCAGCAACATAATCATAATATTCATCTTCAACCATCAAGCTCCCTGTTTCTCTTACCTCTGCTGTTGTCGCCGAAGTAACTGTTATGGTAACGTTCCCCTCCGTGAGACTGCTATCACTGTCGGGAAACGTGGCTTTCCAAGTGTCGCTTCCAATATTTGTAAGTTTTATGGATTTGTCGATATCAGGTATAAACAGCAGTCTTCTAACGAAATAGCCATCTTGATAGACATACCATACGCGATACTGCGAAAAGGTGGCTGTCCCTGAGGTGTCAAATTCTCCTAAAATTGCGCGATGATCAATCGTAAATGAATAAGTTCCTGTTAAACCTGTCCCCGTTCCTGAACCGCTTGAGGCTACCCATGTTCCTGATAGTTGGTCTAAGCTATATGTATTCTGCGTTTCATTATTGTTAGTTGCTTTTGAAAGTGTGTATTGAGCAGAATAGTCATATGGCACGCCATCAACGTATGCAGTTCCCGATTCGTTCACGCTCGCTGTCGTAGTTGAAGTAAGAGTAATTTTGAACACCCGATTATCATTGCCGTAGGAAAAAACAAGCCGCCAAGTATCAGTTCCAGCTTTTACAAGAGTTATCAGCTCGTCGTCAGATCTAAATGATACAGTCGTAACGTAGCTGCCATTCTGATAAGCGTCCACGTCTTCACAAGCTGTCAGAACAGTCATTCCGTCATCATCAAATTCTCCGAGTGTTGCACGTACTCCAATATTTAGTGAATAAGTACCGCTTGCGCCCGTTGCTGTTCCCGAGACATTTGAAACGTACCACGTTCCCGTCAATTGATTTAAGCTATATGTGTCTTGCACATCCATATATGGTGTTGTGTAATCTTCTTCCTGATTAACTTCGTCACTCGTATCATTATCGTTGTCATCCACTATATCATTAGTTGTTTGTGAAGCTGTTTTGTTATTGTATTGCTTCGGATCATCATTACATCCCCCTGAAACAACCGCTAAAAACATTAAAACAACTAAAACCCAACACAGATTTTTCTTAGCAATCATCATGAATCAAGACCTTCCAAATAAAATTAAGTGGAAAATATTAAGTAATTTTTATCTTACCCCCCCCCAATTTATTTTTGTCAAGGAAAATTTTTCATGTGCTAAAATTTTTAGAAAAAACTCTCAAGGAGGTTTCATTTTAAGTCATGAAAAAATTTATTTCAGTCTTGGCACTTTTGATTTTAGTCGCGGCACCGGCTTTCGCTTTGAGCGATGCTGAATATCTCAAAATGAAACGCAATAATCAGAGCTTCGCTCGCGCAGATCGAAAATTAACTAACACATGGAACAAGTTGAAAAAATCTCTCCCCGAAGATGCCTTTGAACAACTCCAGAAAAATCAGCGCGAATGGATTAAAAAAGGCCGCGATGATGACGCAAAAAAATACATCAAAGAAGGCTATTCGCGCACAGAGGCTTACACTTTTGCGACAAACGACAGAGCTAATAAGCTCCCTGATATTGCCGCAATGTACGAAGAAGACGAGCCTCAAACTGAGCCGGGTTTCCCGTTAGACGAGGACGATGATAATAAAGGCGAAATCGAAGAAGGACGCTTCAAAAAAGATTCAGATACGGACGAAATAATTTACGAAGGAAATTACACCAGACACACAG
>JAFVEW010000123.1 GCA_017475805.1 Synergistaceae bacterium
ATTAAAAACCTCTATATAATCGATAGCTTCTAATCCGCTATTTGCTTTGTAATAATTCATTCCTGAATCTCTCGCGTTCCTTTTCACTTTCAATCACGTCAATTAACAGTCCTAAACCTCGAATTGAACCTTTAGGTTTTCCATTTAACGCTCGGAGCAAAGTATTTTTGCTAAGTTCGCATTCTTCCGAAATATCGCTAAACGAAAAATCGTATCTCTTTTTTGCTGTCGTAAGTTTTTGAGATTGATTTTGCCGTGATAAATTTTCCAATTAATACTGCCTGAAATATCCGCGCCGTAAAATTCCGCAAGTTTTATCAAATTTTTCAAGCAAGGATAGCTTAAGCCTCGCTCGTAATAATTAAGATTTGAGATTACTATTCCTAGTTTTTTTGAACATTCTCGCAAAGTAAAATTTAACATTTTGCGGCGTACTTTCAGGCTCGCTAAAAATTCCAGCGTGATTTTGTCAGGATAAATTAAAACGACTTTTTTATTTTTCGTTAAAAGCATAGTCTTTCCAACCTTTAGGACAAACGCCGATTTTTACAAGCCATTCATACAACATAACGATAACCTCACGCGGCAAAGTTATCGTTACAGGCGAATCATCAACGCCGTTAAGAGTATCTCTTATCATTTTCGATAATATCCGCGCGGCCTCGTCAGTGTTGCGAATGTTTTGTGTATAAACGCCATTAAATTCCATAAGTAAAAACACTCCGAAATAATTTTTTGTGTTGCCTCGTATGACCCGTAGGAGTTTGCTCCGTCTATTGCTAAACGTTGCGTCTAGTTGGGTATTTGTCAAAAAAACAGGCTCGTCAGTGTAAGCCTAACTTACAGACGGTGGATTCTTACTCCGCCGTTTCGCCTTGTGATAAAATTAACCAGCTAATAAAGGAAAATCCCGTTTGACTAATTTTTGAGCATAATATTGAAGACCGTTCACTGTCATCATAGTCAGCGGCGTTTTTCCTGTAAAAGCCGTAGCAATAATGTTTTCGTCAAGGCCTTTTTGTGTTGGAATATTGTGCCGTCTATCATTATGTCGACAAGCAAAACCGTCATCACGCAACATCCGCCAAAGTTTATATTCACCTGTATCAAGGCCAAACTTCCTGAGAATATTCGCGGCTTCTTTCACAACAAAAAGAGACTGGCTTAAACGAACCGAATAACCGAGCACCATTAACGAAGTCTTATCAGAAGAAGGATATTTGCTCTCAATGTAGTTAGCGCAGACTTCTCTAAAAACAGCAGGCTTATCAATAAGCTGTTCCATTAACTTGTCCGATAAGTACATACCGTGCTTGTTAATGTCAGGAAGGACATCATAGAAAACCCAGTCTTGAAATTTTTTTGCTTCAGGTTTTCGACTTTTGAAAATCAGTTTATAAAGTCCAGGCTCATTTACTATTGTCATTTCTTGTTTCCCGCCAGGGGTGTAACTAATAGTTACATCCTTTTCATTATCATAAAGTTCGCTTACAGCCTTACGTGAATTTTTTAGGCCGAGAACATCGCAGACATCTTTCGCAACGAACCACGCCTGACCGTCTTGTATAACAGTGCGAACTTTCGCACCGTTATAGTTAAAAATCTGTAAAGAGTTAGTCATTATTCTTAACTCCTAACTGCGAAATGACTTCACGAATGAACCAGTCGTGAAAATCTCTTGCTGTCGGCGACTTTGAGTCGTAAATTAAATCAAACACGCCGTTTTCATTCACACCTAAAATATCATTACGAATAGATTTATCGTTTTCATTAACACGTTTTAATGCTTCCTTAACGTCCGAAATTTCTAAAATATTGCAAATTTCTTCAACGATAAAAAACGGCTGGCCTGAAAAAATAAAAACATCTAAAGATTTTCCTTTAAAAATGAACGGCTTATATTTACAGACATCGTCTTTTCTTCCGATAGCGTCAATAATTCCTTCATCACAGCCAGCACACTCAATAAAGCACTCACTCTTTGCGAAATGTTCAGTAGCTTTAATGAGGTCTAAAATCTGATAACCGCGTCTTATTTCAACAGCGCAGTTGTTTCTGTGTGCCGTCTGAATATTCCATTCACGGCAG
>JAFVEW010000124.1 GCA_017475805.1 Synergistaceae bacterium
AGCGATGATTTACCGCGAGATGGATTTCAAAACATTTTACAATTTGCTTGCTGATACAATGAAAAGTTCAGCTACAATTTTGTTTTTGATAGCAGCCTCTTCGATAATGGCTTACGTTATGGCAAGGACAGGTATTCCTAACGCAATTTCGAGAATGATTATGAGCGTATCCAATGACCGCTATATTATTCTCCTAATTATGAATGTCTTTTTGCTTGTCATGGGAATGTTCTTGGATTTAACGCCTGCAGTTTTGATTTTTGTCCCTATTTTCCTTCCTATTGCTCGTCGAATTGGTATGAGCGACGTTCATTTTGGCTTAATGCTAATATTAAATCTTGGCATAGGCTCAGTTACTCCGCCTGTTGGTTCATGCTTGTTTGTAGGCTGCGGAGTTGCTAATGTTAAGATTGAAGGTGTTACAAAATACATCGTTCCGATCTTCATTACAATGGTAATTTCGTTATTCTTGGTTACGTATATTCCTCAAATTTCGTTGAGTCTTCCGTACTGGACAGGCTTAATTAAGGGAATGGGCTGGCTTAAATAAAAAATTTCTTAGCGATTCCTATCTATTAGTTTAGCAAGTGGAATCGCTTTTTTAATTTAGTTAGGAGGCGATATAAAGATGGAAATATGTTCAAAAATTACAGGGCTCGAGGCTCTTGACGCTTCTTATATACTTCACACAAACAACGCCGATATAAAATTATATTTTCTCACTGATGAGATAATTCGCGTGCGTGTTTCTTTCGATAAAAATTTTGCAGAAGAGTCTTATGTTCTTGCCACTACAGCATGGGAAGATAGATTAGATAATCTTTTTGAAGGCGAACGCACGAGAGTTGAACCTGCAAAAATCAAATTTGAAGAAAATGATACAAATTTTGTATTTTCGACAGCAAAATTAAAACTAGAAGTTGTAAAAAATCCTATTTGTATAAAACTTTTCGATTCGGACAGCGACGAACTTTACAGCACATTATCCGGCAGTCCGTTTACTTTAGACTCAAATAAACGAGTAAATCATTACAGCCGAATGAAAGAGGACGATTGTTTTTACGGCTTCGGTGAGAAAGCGGGTTTACTCAATAAAAATAAAACGTTCTTAAGGCAACGCGCCACTGATGCAATGGGTTATGATCCTATCAAAACAGACACGCTTTATAAGCATATTCCTTTTTACATCAAATTAGATAGAGATACACAAAAAGCTGTTGGCGTTTTTTATCATAATTTTTACGAATCAGTGTTTAATATGGGCTGCGAAAAAAGTAACTACTGGCCTCGCTACACATATTGGCAAGCTGACGGCGGCGATATCGATTTATTTTTAATCGGTGGAAATTGCATAAAAAGAATTGTAGATAATTACACGAAATTGACTGGACGTCCGGCTTTATTACCTAAAAGAGCATTGGGTTATCAAGGTTCATCAATGTATTATCCTGAACTTGAGAAAGATTCTGATGATGCAGTTTTGAATTTCATTGATACAATAAAAGAGGAAGGCTTCCCGATTGATGGCTTTCATCTTTCTTCAGGATATACGAGTCAAAATGGGAAACGATGCGTATTTACGTGGAATAAAACACGTTTCAAAGACCCTAAAGCCTATTTTGCGGCAATGAACGAAAAAGGCGCGCAAAACGTTCCAAACGTTAAGCCCGGTATTCTTTTAGAGCATCCATTATTTGATGAATTTAACTCAAAAGTAGTTTTTGTAAAAGACAGCAAAGATTCATCAAAATTTGCAGAAGGCTGCTGGTGGGGCGGCATCGGAGCTTTTTGGGATTTCACTAATCCTGAAGCGCGACGTGCTTGGAAAGATTATTTAATCCAAAATGTTATCGATGTTGGAACGGACTCAATATGGGACGATAATTGCGAATACGACAGCATTTTAGATAAAGATGCTAAGGTTAATTTTGACGGCAAAGGCGGCACGATCGGTGAGTTAAAACCGCTTATGAGTACGATAATGTGTAAAATAGGCGGCGATGCTGTCCGTGAGCATAATGCAAACGCAAGACCTTATATTGTATGTCGAAGCGGCAGCTCTGGAATACAAAAATATGCTCAAACTTGGTGCGGAGATAATTTTACAAGTTGGGACAGTTTGAAATACAACATTCCAATGATTACAAGCATGGGACTTTCAGGTCAGCCTAACGAGGGAGCTGATATAGGCGGATTTGCAGGTCCTGCACCGGACGAGGAATTATTTGTTCGCTGGGTACAAAATGGTATTTTCCAAGCGAGATTTTCTATACATTCCGCAAGTAACGATAACACCGTTACAGAGCCTTGGATGTTCAAAAATTCAGCGGGAATTATTAGAAATGCTGTACTTTTGCGTTACAGAATGACGCCGTATTTATACTCAGCTGAATATGAAGCAACTCTTACGGGTGCGCCCGTAATGCGAGCTCTCGTCTATGAATTTCAGAATGATCCGAACGTCTACAATGAAAGTTTTGAGTTCATGTATGGCAGAGATATTTTAGTTGCTAACGTTATTGAGCCCGGTGAAACATTGAAGAAAATTTATCTTCCAAAAGGCTGTAAATGGTATGATTGGAACGATAATTTTAAGTGCTACGAAGGCGGACAAACTATTGAAATTCCTGTAGCTCTTGAAACTATCCCTATGTTCATTCGCGAAGGCGCAATTATACCAATGGCCGATAATCAATTAATGAGCATGGAGCGCGAGCATGTAAGCGATTTGCATCTTATATTGGCTCCAGGTGCAGAGAGAACTTTCACTCTTTACGATGACGACGGAGTCTCTAATGATTTCAAAAATGGAATTTTTAGAAAGACTGAAATTGCAATGAGCGGCAAAAGTGTTGTAAAAGTAGAGTTTTTATCAACTGGAAGCTACTCTGATTTTGTCGAAAATGTTACAGTTGAAATGATCCGCAAAGACAGAAGCCCTTACTGGGTAGCTCTTGGCGATAATAAACTTGAACATTTCTTGAACCGCAAAAAATTTGAAGCAGCAAAATCAGGCTGGTATTACAGTCAAACTAAAAAGGCCGTGATTGTGAAATATCCAAATCCTAAAAAGGATACAACGCTCACGGTTTCATTTGAAGATTTTGATTTGATCGGTATGTAAATTATGTTGGTAAAAACATTTTTATCTCTCGAAAAGACAAGTAACGGCTACATTATTCATTGTGATAATGCTGACGTAATGCTTGTATTTTTGACGCAAGACATAATAAGAGTTAGAGTCTCGTTTTCACGCGATTTTATCGAACGCTCTTATGCGTTAGTCCATACTGCTTGGAAAGATGAATTAGATTCTCTTTTTGCTGACGAGCGCGAACATGTTGACGCCTTAGATGTTTCTTACCAAGAGACTGAAAAGGCGTTGACCTTTTCGACTTCAAAATTAAAATTAGTATTAAATAAAAAGCCGTTTTCTTTCTCGCTGTATAATCAAGACGGAACTTGTATTTATCGGGATTTACCTGAAAGAGCTTTTGAAAGAGATCAGCTTGGGCGTTTGAGTCATTATTCTTGTATGGACAGAGCTAAAGATCATTTCTTCGGCTTTGGTGAAAAAACAGGATACATTGATAAAAAAGGCCGAAGAATGCGCATGTCGCCTAAAGACGCAATCGGACATGATCCTGAAAACGGCGACCCGATGTATAAGCATATACCTTTTTATATCAGGGTAAATGGAAATAATAAGCATGCTTTAGGATTATTTTACAATAATTCTTATGATTGCGTATTCGACATGGGACAAGAAATCAGCGGCTATTGGGAGCGTTATTGTTACTACCAAACTGACGGTGGCGACATCGATTTATTTTTAATCAATGGTCCTGAAATCAAGAGCATAATTGAGCGGTATACTTGGCTCACAGGCAGAACAATTTTACCAACAAAACAATCTCTTGGATATTGTGCTTCAACAATGTATTACGCTGAATTAGAGCATGACTGCGATCAAGAGATTTACAAAGTTATCGAAAAACATCAAAAAGAAAAAATTTACATCGATAATTTTTGGCTTGCTTCGGGTTATTCATCGGGCGAAAATGACGGCCTACGCTATACTTTCAACTGGAATAAAAAACGCTTCCCTAACCCTGAAGAATTTTTTGAAAAAATGAACGCTAAAGGTATTAATGTAATTTGTAATCTGAAGCCCGGAGTCCTAAAAAATCACCCTTACGCTTCGTATTATCAAGAACGAAACGTATTTATAAAAACATCTGACGGCAAAAACGATTACTACGGAAGATGGTGGGGCGGCGAAGGACGCTTTATCGATTTTACAGGAAGCGCGGGTCGTGATGCTTGGCGAATTTTGTTAGAAGAGAATATCCTTCGTAAAGGAACAAAAACCGTTTGGAACGATAATTGCGAAATGGACGGAGTGGAAGACCGTGAAGCCAAATGCGACGGTGAAAGTTACGGCGGCACAATGGCCGAGTTAAAGATAATCCACTCAAACATGATGGCATACACAGCTATTCAAGCAATAAAAAATGTATATCCTAACGAACGCCCCTATGTGATAAATCGCGCTGGTTACGCAGGAATACAACGATATGCTCAGGTTTGGGGCGGCGATAATCTCACAGATTGGAAGACATTAAAATTTAATGTTGCAACTATCATCGGCATGGGATTATCAGGCTGTGCAAACATGGGATGCGATATCGGAGGCTTTGCAGGCGGCGCACCCGGTGCTGAATTGTTATTACGATGGATACAAAATGGAATCTTTCAGCCGCGTTTCACTATTAACTCAGCAAATGACGATAACACGGTAACCCAGCCGTGGATGTATGAAGAAAATCTGCCCTTTATACAAAAAGCCTTTGAGCTTCGTTACAAGATGCTGCCTTATCTTTATTCTATAATGTATGAGGCAAGTGTTGATGGAATGCCTGTTATACGGCCGTTATTCTTGGAATTTCCTGAAGATAAAAATTGCTTGACTGATAAAAATTTAACTTTCATGTTTGGCCCTTCAATTCTTGTTGCTAATGTCCTTGACGAAGGAGTTAAAACAAGAAATATTTATCTTCCTGCAGGTGTAAAATGGTATGACATGAACGATAATTTCAAATGCTATGAAGGCGGACAAAGCATTGAAATTCCTGTAGATTTGTCAAGCATACCAATGTTTTTGCGCGGCAATGCAATTTTCATGACGAGCGACGATGTTAAGCATATTGTTTTCGATGAACTTAAGCAGCTTGATTTATTAATTTCTGCTGATAAAGACTGCTCTTTTGTTTTTTACGATGATGACGGTCATACTCAAAATTACAAACGCGGCGAATTTTCAAAAATTGCAATCAATGTAAGTTCAGGCGAACGCAAGATTATATCTTTCAATCAAGAAGGCAGCTATCCTTGCACGATTAAGAATTTTACTATGAAAGTTTTAAGCAAAGAAAAAGGCGCGTTCTGGGTAACTGTTGACGGCAAAAAAATCTCACGTTTCCTTGTCCGCGATAACTGGGACGAAGCTGAAGAAGGCTGGTATTACAATTTATCAGACAGAACAATTTTGATTAAGTTCCCTAAGCCTGAAAAATTTAATTTTGATGTTGTAATCTCAACAGAAAAATTTGATTTAATCGGCATGAATGAAGAGTAAACAAAAGCCCGGGCTTTTCTCGGGCTAATTTTATGAAAAATTATGAACGAATACAAATTCAAAGCATCCATAACTCACACAGACAAGACTGTAAGAGAATTATATAAAACTCAATATTTTTGTTTCGATAAAACAAGGATTATAAGCAGATTTATTGCAGGTTTTATTTTGATTTTAATTCCAATAACTTTAGAATTTTCACTTGTATTAAAAGGTGTTTTCCTTTTGATAGGTGCTTGGCTTGTTTCAACGCCTGACTTTCCGAGTCAAATTAGAGCTGAAAAAAATTTAGACGCAAGAAAAAATCCTTTGCCCGTTATGAACTATGAATTTTATGATGATAAATTAAAATTAAGCGGTGAAGGCACTTGCGATATTAATTACGACAAAATAAAAATTTTAATAAACGATGCAAAATATTTTTATCTTTTTATATCTAAAAATTCTGCGTGCATGATTGACAAAACTACGCTCGAAAATTTAGATGATTTTATGAAATTCATGGAAGAAAAAACTAAAACAAAATGGCGAGTTCAAAAATCTTTTTTCTCAATGAATTTTCAGGATTTAATCAGAGAATTTAGAAAATAAAAAATTAAAATTACTCGCGGCCAAAACGTTTTTGTAAATCAGAATTTTTTATCTCAATCATCGTAGGTCGGCCATGAGGACATACAAAAGGTTGCTCACATTCATGAAGATTTTTCCAGATACTTAATGCTTCTTCGCGCAAAATTTTCGTTGTGAGTTTAACCGACGCTTTGCAAGCCATCGTTGCCCAAGTCCGCCACAAAATATTGAGAGTATCGCCGTCATGATGATTTTTTAACGCTCCGAGAGACGCCCGCAACAAGATTTCAGGCTCAAATTCTGTACCGATTGAAGGAATGGATTTTAATTCAACACCCGAAGCAGTGTTTTCAAACTCAAAGCCTGATTCTTTCAAAGCGTGTTCGTATTCGTGAGCTTCGAGAGCCAATGTCGGGTGCAATAAAATCGGAGTCAATAATTTTTGAACGTTTTGCGACTTTGCCGCAAGATTTTTAATTTTTTCGTAATTAATTCGTTCGTGAGCAGCGTGCGGATCCATTAAGACAAGTCCGTCATAATTATCGAAAATTAGATAACCGCCGGAATTTTGTCCTAAATAATTTATTTCAGGTTCGACGTTTTCATTTTCGTCTTCTATTTTAAGCTGGAAATCTTCAAGATAAATTTGTCTTTGCTGCTCAGGTCTATTCGATTTTATATTCGTATCAGAAGAAAAATTTTTTACTTTAGGCTGCGGCGCATAAGATTTTGATTTGGGAATTGAAAAATTCGGAGTTTCATTCCTAACTGAAATACTCATCGGGCTGCCAAGATTACTAACGGCTTTTCTAATTGCAGAAAAAATTTCGTCAGGATATCTAAATCTAACTTCAGATTTTGCAGGGTGAATATTCACATCAACAAGCGACGGATCAAGCGTGAAAAATAATGCCCAGTTTCCTGCAAGTTCGCGCGCACCTTGATTTATCGCGCTTTTTATCACAGGGTCATTAACTATGCGGCCGTTCACAAACGCGATTAAATCATTTCGTCCTGACGCAAGACCCATGCGAGGCTGAAAACAACATTCTAAATTCAAATGCCCGTGAGTTAATTTTATGCTTTGAATATCGTTGCCAGCTCCCCAGATTTTCATCAAGACAAATTTTTTGCTGCCTGAACCGTCAGTCGAAAAAATTTCTTTGTCATCGTGTTCAAGCGTGAAAGCTACGTCAGGATTGCAGACGGCATATTCTCTCAAAAAAACTGCCGCGCGTCTTAGTTCTCCTGAAGCACTTTTCAAAAATTTTCGCCGTGCAGGAAGTCCCGAAAATAAATTTTCAACTTGTATCCTTGTGCCTTGAGGGTGATTTATTTTCACGTGTTCAATTATTTTGCCTTCACTTGCTCGTATCATTCCGCCTGTGCCTGAATCTTTTTGACGGCTTCTAATTTCTACTTGAGCAACAGCCGCAACACTTGCTAAGGCTTCACCGCGATAACCGAGAGTGTGAATTGCCTCTAAATCTTCGACTTCTGAAATCTTACTCGTCGCATGATATGTCAAAGCAAGCGGCAAATCTTCAAATGAAATTCCCGCGCCGTCATCTTCGACAATGATTTTTAATCTGCCTCCGTCAGTCAATTTCACACGAACACGCCGAGCGTTCGCATCAAGTGAATTTTCGACAAGTTCTTTGACAACGGACGCAGGTCTTTCGACAACTTCTCCGGCTGCAATTTTTGACCAGACATTTTCAGAAAGCTCTCGGATTTTATTTGACATTATTTTTCTTAATTCCTCCTGAAAAAGTATAGCACTTAAAAAACAAGCAGGAGTTAGGAAGTAGGAAAAAAGTATTACTACCTTCTACTGTTTTTTGATTGCGGCGTGGAAGACCATATTTCGGCGTCTGTTGCGTTTTTTACGTTTTTCGATCTCGTCGAACATGGCTCTTGCTTCTTTCTGGAGTCTTTCGGCTTGCTTGGGTGAAATATCTGAATTGCCCCATAAACCCAAAAAGCCGTCTTTTTTTTCGAGCTCTTTTACTCTCTCTTCTGCATGAGAGTATCCGCTCAAGGATGAGAGATAATACCATTTGTAGGCCAATTCGTAATTTTTTTGGAGGCCGCCACGACCTTTATAATGAAAATCGCCTAAATAGTATTGCGCTCCGAAATGTCCCTGTTCAGCTGCCAAACGCAACCATTTTTCCATTTCTTCAAAATCAATACGACCAATACGATTTCTTGCGTTTATAGCCATCGTAACCTGAGCCGGCGCATAACCCTGTTCGGCAGCTTTTAGGAGTAATTTTTCATCGGAATTTATCACTTTATAAAGTGCATAATATGCAGGAGCATAATTTTGAGCGGCGGCTTTTTTAAGTAAATTTTCACT
>JAFVEW010000125.1 GCA_017475805.1 Synergistaceae bacterium
ACGAAAATGAAGGCATCGATACAAAAGCTACGCGCAGCAAAGTTTTTGTCAGCTTGAGTTTCACTTTGTATCCTAAAGAAGAAGATTAATACGCAAACGGCTTAGTTATATAAGCATAAAAGCAACTCTGAGTCTAGGTGAGGCGGAGTTGCTTTTTTATTATGTTAGAATAACTAAAATTTTTTAAGGAGAATTGATATGAGTGCTTATAATTACGACGACGCAGTACAAGCTGCAAATTTCATAAAAAAGTTTATTATTGACACGCCATTAACGGCTATAACAGCAGGCTCAGGGCTTGGCGATATTGCTGATATTATTGAGAACAAAATTATAATTGACACTCAGGAAATTCCTTGCTGGCCTCGCTCAACTGCTCCAGGACATGCAGGGAAAATCATCGCCGGAAAAATTCATAATAGAAATATAATTTTGCTTCAAGGTCGCGTTCATTATTACGAAGGCTACTCGATGCAGGCCGTAACATTTCCAGTCAGAGTCTTAAAAATTTTAGGCGTAAAAGAATATATAGCTACGAATGCCGCCGGAGCTATTAATAAAAATTTTCAAACAGGCGACATCATAGCAGTGAAAGATCATATTAACTTAATGGGTAATAATCCCTTAATCGGTATTAATGAGCCGCGCTTTAATGTCCGCTTCCCAGACATGACGCACGCATATGATGAAAAAATTTTAGAGATATTAAAATCTTTCGGGTTAAAAACAGGAGTTTATGCAGCGTTTACCGGGCCGTCTTACGAAACTCCCGCTGAAATTAAAATGGCCGGTCTTTTAGGTGCGGATTTAGCCGGAATGTCAACAGTTCCTGAGATAATCGTCGCGAATGCTATGAAAATGAGAGTGGCTGTTTTATCTTGCGTTGCTAACATGGCCGCAGGAATTTCTGAAAATGAACTTACGGAACAAGAAGTAATTGAAAATATGAAGAAAACTTCAAGCAAATTAGCTCAAATTATTGTAAAGTTAATAGAAGCAATTAGAGATTAGGAGTGAGGAATTAGGAATGAAAAAAAAATTTACGTTTTTATTTTTAATTTTAAGTTTTTTATTCACAGCGTCTAATATTTCGTTCGCTGCATCTTGGGTAAACTTTCCTGCAAGCTGGGATGTAGGTCAAGCCTTCGCTATCTCGATAACTTCGACGGCTGACTATTCAAAGCCTCTTGTTACATGGATGAACAGAACTATTGCGCTCAACGTCGAACAAGGCGGAGCGGGTAAAATTTCTTACGGTCTTTTAGGCTCTGATGTCCGCAACACTAAGCCTGGAGTTTATGATATTTTGTTTGAATTTAATCAGGGCGGAAAAAAATATAAAGCGTCAGGGAAAATTACGCTTAATGAAAGAACTTATCCGCAAGAACATTTGACAGTAAGTCCTCAAATGGTAAACCCGCCAAAAAAAGAATTAGCTCGAATCCGCAGCGAGTCTAAAGCTATCGGAGCAGCTTTGCGGACAATGACAGAAGCTCGGCGATGGACAACACCTCCGCAGCCTCCGCTCTCTAATATAACTTTAACGAGTCATTACGGCTTTCAACGAGTTTATAACGGTGTCCCGAGAAGCGGACATAACGGAGCTGACATTCGCGCAGCAACAGGTACTCAAGTTCGCGCACCGTTCGCAGGAACTGTAATCTTAACGGGCTTTCATTATTACGCAGGCGGCAGCGTCTATATCGACTCAGGCAACGGAGTCATTACGGCATTCTTTCATTTAAGCGAAATAAACGTCAAGAAAGGCGATAAAGTTTCAAAAGGTCAGGTCGTGGCCAAGAGCGGCAGCACAGGAAGAGTTACAGGCCCTCACTTGCATTACAGTTTGATTTTAGGCGGCCAGTTTGTTGATCCGATACCGTTATTATCAACAAGCATCACGAAAATGCTGAAATTAGGAACACCGTCGCAGGTCAACGATTAAATTGCCAGCTGTCTTGGTCGGACAAATTTTCGAGAGCGTTTGTAACTTTAGCGTAAAGGTCTGGGATTTTTTTCCTTAAATCTGCAATAAATTCTCTTGTTCGTTGTCTTTCAGTATGACCAGCGAACGGACAAGGCGATTTTACAATCGGAAGTTCTAACCTTTTTGCCTCGTCAATAATTGCTGCTTCAGTTGCAAATATTAAAGGCCGAATAACTTTTATATTAGTTCTGGACATGAAAGCAACAGGCTGAAAACTTTTCGCACGGCCTGCGTGCAATAAATTCATGAAAAAAGTTTCGACAGCGTCATCAAGAGAATGACCGAGAGCTAATTTATTAAAGCAGTTTTGTGAAGCCCAAGAGCTGATAATTCCGCGCCGCATGTTAGCGCAGAAAGAGCATGGAGATTTTTCGCCTCGTGATTTTATAATTTCAATAATAGGTTGCTCAACGACAAAATAATTTATATTTTTAGCATCGCAGTAAGATTTCAAAGTTTCAGTGTCGAGCCCTGTTATTTTGACGCTTAGAGCTGCAAAAGAGAATTTAACAGGGCTGCGTTTTGCAAAATCATGGAGTGCGTGAAGCAAAATTAGACTGTCTTTGCCGCCTGAAAGTCCGACTAAAATATTATCGTCCTGCTCAATCATTTTGAATTTTGCGAGAGCTTTCCCTATTTTTCGTCTAAGAGCGTTGCATAACGGCAAATTAAAATTTTGATTTTCCATTTATTTTTACTCAGCCATAGCTTTTTCGATTCGTTTAATTGTCTCAGAGCCTTGAAGTCTGTGAGCCTTTCGAGTGTAATGAAAAATATCGCGGCCTTTGTTATCTTTAATTTTTACGTTTGCTCCAGCGTCAAGAAGAGCATTAATTATATTCTCTGAAACATTTTCATCGAGAGCTTTCATCAAAGCAGTTTCTCCGTCATCATCTCTGATATTTACGTCCGCACCGTTTTCTAAAAGTACTTTGACACATTCAAAACTGACATGATCGTCCATAATTTCCATTAAAGCCGTCTCGCCGTCATCGTTGCGTGCGTTTACGTCGACACCGGCAGAAATTATAATTTTAAGAATTTCAGGATTTTTAGCTTTATCAGCGGCGATTATTAAAGGCGTGTCCATGTCATCAAAGCGGAGGCGTGCAAAATTTTTTTCGCTCGCAATTATATTTTTAAGTTCTTGAACAGAACCTGCGCGACAAATTCTCTTAAATTCTTTTTTTGTTACGGCCATAGCGGGTATGATTTCCAGCGAGAAAATTATTAAAACGAGGCAAGAAAATAATAATATTTTTTTCAAAAAAGTTACCTCCTAAGATCGAAATTTTTAATTATTTTTTATTATAACGCCTAATGAATCTAAAATTTTATGTGAGTTTTGATGAGGAAAAAATAAAATAAAAACGTCATGATATAATTCATAAACTTTTAGTCGCGCTTGTAGCTCAGTGGATAGAGCGACGGCCTCCGGAGCCGTAGGTCAGGAGTTCAAGTCTCCTCAAGCGCACCACAGTCTTTCAAAATCAGCCTTTCACACGTTTTTATCCGCATTAAAATCCCTGTTAAAATTTATTTACCGTAACTAAAACCGTAGATAATTCTTTCGCTTGATTTTTAT
>JAFVEW010000126.1 GCA_017475805.1 Synergistaceae bacterium
TATCGAACGTCAGCATAACCGACTCGGCTTCAGGGATTTCCTGGACGCTTGGAGGTGTGAATTTATCTGTCCAAAGAGCTTGATCAGTAACTCTAAAGTCATAAAGATAGCCAACGAACATTCCGTCTGAATCCCAAGATGATTTTCCGATATAAGCTATATCATATTTTCGTTCAGGAATTTTAATTTTTATCGTGTTTTGCAGTTCGCCGTTGATGTAAAACGAAACTAATTCTTTCGCGTCTTCGTAAACATAAGCGAAATGGAAAAGTTTATCTACGCAGTTGCTTGCGGTTTTGCTTTCACCGTCAGCATAAAAAACTAAATCGCCGCCGCTGCCGTAACGTGCAAGCATGATCCTTTTGCTGCCTTTAGCTTCGGTGTTAAATTCAAAAATTCTTCCGTAACTTCCGCAATTAGTGTCAATGAAAGCCCAGCCGTCAATCGTAAAATCTTTTCCGCCTAAAGAAATTCCGCCTTCAGCCTGCAAATAAGACTTCCCGTCTAACTGCAACGCCGGACGAAGCGAAGCCGCGCCCTTAGGGTTGATAGTTGAAACTGCAGGCTTGCCTTCAGCTTTCCAAGTGTTGCCGCCGCCGTCTGTTAAGTCATTATTGAAGGTCAACATAACTGACGCTTCAGCCGCGAAACAAAATGACATTATTGAAATTAAAGCGAGAACAAAAATTTTTTTCATGAAATTCATCTCCTGTTCTTAAAAATTGCGACTATTTTATAGTATTCAAGAAGCTATAGCAAAGTTTGCCCTGCATCTCCTAATTTGCAGTCGAAAGTTACAAATTTTGGATTTTCTCCGCGTTCTTTAGCAGGAAGATAACGATCCCAAAAGTCATTGAAGAGTTTGAAAATTTCTTTGTGCCTCGCCGCGATTATAAAAATCGTAATCAAGACGTAAAACGCTGACAAAACGTCAGTGAATGCCCATAACGCATCAGCCTCAATGTTATAAAACAAAACGCACGGGATCATGTAATAAATCATATATACCGGCATCATTTTTCTGTTTGTTTCCGTGTCGCCGAAAGCGTAATTTACAGATTTTTCGCAGGTGTAATACATTCCGATTATAGTTGTCCATGCGAACACAGCTATAGCAGCCGCCGTTAGCTTGCCTCCGATTGAGCCGTATGCCATAGTGAAAGCTATTGTCGTCAAAGCTCCGGACGTTGCCTCGCTCGTAAGATATGAGCCTGTGATTATTATCGTGAAAGCCGTTATCGTGCAAATTATAAAAGTATCTAAAAATACTTCGCCCCAGCCCCATAAAGATTGCCTGACCGGGTGATCTGTCTTTGCTGAAGCATGAGCTATCATTCCGTAACCTGTTCCGGCATCGTTTGAGTAAATTCCGCGTGCGACTCCATATTGAATAGCGTCCCTGACTGTAGCTCCTGCAAATCCACCGACAGCCGAAGCGGGCGTGAAAGCACTCTTTAATATCAACATTACGACGTCGGGAATAGCGCGCCAATTTATAATTATTACGCCGAGTCCCATTAAAATATATAACATCGCCATAGCAGGAACAGCCTTTGACATTACATTTGAAATTCTTTTCAAGCCGCCCCAAATTGTTATTAAGCATGTCAAACCGATGACGATAACGGAAGCGAGGCTCGGAACTCCGAAGGCTTCTTTCATTGAACTCGTTACGGCCTCAGTCTGGACGCAGCAAGTCCAAGGGCCGAACACAAAGCAGAATACAGCAAGAACAACCGCGCCGCGTTTCCAGCCGAAAGCATTTTTCAAAACAAAAGAGCGGTCGCAGACATATTCATTCATTGATTCTTTGTAGTGCTCGCGATAACGCTGGCCAATTATTATTTCGCAAGCCTTTGTTGACATTCCGAAGAACGCCGATATTAACATCCAAACTAACGCTCCGGGCCCGCCGCTTACGATAGCTGTAGCAACGCCGCTAATATTTCCTGTGCCGATAGTATTCGCAAGAGCCGTGCAAGCCGCTCGAAATCCTGAAATCGTGCCTTCGCCTTCAGAGCTTCCGATTTGGCCGAAAGTATTTTTGAAGTTGAAAAAGATTTTTCGCTGATATTTGAACTTGAAGCAGATTGATAACGTAATGCCCGTAACGAGTATTAAAATCGTCATCCATGAGCCCCACATAAAATCGTCCATTGCATAGAAAAAATCCGTGATTGCTTTCATAATTTTTTATTCGCCTCCTAAAAATTTTTTACGGGCTTCAAAAACTTGCTCTATATGTTTTTCAACAGTTGTGCAGCAGCCTCCGACAGCAGTTGCTCCGGCTTCCATGTAAGACAGAGCATAAGCTCCAAAGTCTTTTGCATTTTCTGAATGAGTCCAAGTCTTAGTGTTAGGGTCATAAATTTCTCCGCTGTTAGGATAAACTCCGATCGGCAAGTCCGCAGCTTGTTTTAACTCGCGAATTAACGAGACGATATATTCCGGCTTCGTGCAGTTTACGCCAAGCATTTTTAGATGAGGATATGAATTTTTGTCGGAAAGTTCGCGGGCGCAATCTGAAATTTTTGTTCCGTCGTTGATTTTTTCTCCGTCAGCGCATGAAAAACTTATCCAATAATCCGCGCCTAATTCTTCAGCGATTGAAGCCTCGATTAAAACTTCTTTCAATGACGGTTGAGTTTCAAACAATAATAAATCGCTGCCTGCTTCATTTAATAATTCGATTCTTCGGCGATGGAATTTTCTTAAATCCTTATCATCGATTTTATAATTGCCCGTGTATTCAGAGCCGTCGGCCAAGTAAGCCCCGTAAGGCCCGACACTTCCCAAGCATAAAGGATAAACACGCCCTGCTGCTTTGCCTTCGTTGTTCCACCACTGTTCGCGGGCTTCTTGAAAAATTTTCACTGAACGAGTGATTATTTCTTCTGCTTGAGACTCCGTGAAACCGTGTTTAGTTAATCCCGGAATAGTTGCTTGATAGCTGCATGTGATACCGCAATCAGCTCCGGCGCGGAAATAATTTATATGAACCTGCTTAATTAAATCGGGATCATCAACTAAAGTCTGCGCCGTCCATAAATCATTTTTATGTTCAGCTCCTAAATTTTCTAAGGCCGTTGACATTGAGCCGTCAATGACCATGATTTTATTGCGCGTTAAAATTTCATCAAGGGAGGCTTTCATCGTTGACTCCTTTTATGCTTTCAAAAATTCCGGCAAAATTTTTTCTAATTCTTCGTATTTGTATTCACCCGCAGGTTTGCCTTCGCGGAATAAGACAGCACCGCCGGGAGTTCCTGCTATGCCGTATTTAGCGTGCCTTGCTTCTTTAGGGCCGTTGACTTCACAGCCCATTACAGCAACTGAAACACCGTCGGGAAGATTTTTTAGTAACGGCTCGACAACTTTGACTAATTTCATGACATCAGCGCGACGCCTTCCGCAAGTCGGACAAGAAATTAAATTCACGCCTTTAACTCTAAGCTCAAGAGATTTAAGAATTTCGTAGCCGACTTTGACTTCTCGTTCAGGTTCGTCAGTGAGAGAAACTCTCAAAGTGTCGCCGATTCCTTTTAATAATAAATTCGAGATACACGCCGTGCCTTTGACTATTCCACCGTCGCCGGGACCCGCCTCAGTGAGACCTATGTGCATAGGAAAATCGGGATAATTCGCCGCAATTAACTCGTTAGCTTTGATACATTCAGGAACACTTGAAGATTTTGCAGATAAAATTAAATCCGTGAAATTTTGACTTAATAATAATTCAGCTTGTTCTCTCACAGCAAGATAGAGAGCTTCGGCTCTGTTGCCTTTGGCCGCGTCAAGCTGAGCAAGCGAAATTGAACCGCCATTCGCGCCGATACGGATAACAACGCCTAAATTTTTTGCAGTAGTTATGACGTCGTTTAATTTATTAAGAGGCATGTTGCCTGGATTGATTCTGATTGCTCGACAGCCCGCTTCCATTGCAAGCAAAGCTAAAGCCGGATCAAAATGAATGTCCGCCATTATAGTGAGCTTTGTGTGTTCGACTAAATATTTTAAGTCTTGAAAAAATTTCGCGTCAGGCAAAGCAGCTCGCGCCATTTCACAGCCTGCGTCAATTAATCGTTCACATTGAGCTAAAACTTCTTCGCGTTTATCGAGAGAAATTTTTAACATGCTCTCGATCCTTACTGGCGCATCGCCGCCGATTGTTAAATCATTAATTTTTACTTGTCGTTTGCTATTCATTTTTAATAATTAGGAATGAGGAGTGAGGAATGAGAAATGAAAAACTTTTTTTATAATAGAGTATTTTCACTCCTAACCTCTAAATCCTAATTCCTCATTGCCTTTCTTTAATGAGTGAAAAATAAATTGTAAACGTCCTTGCAAGTGATTAAAATCATAAGCGAAATTAAAATCGCAAAGCCCGCCGTATGAATCCAATTTTCAACTTTCTCGGGAAGTCTTCGGCGAAGAATCATCTCTAAAAGAACAAATAAAATTCTTCCGCCGTCGAGAGCAGGTATCGGAAATAAATTCAAAATTCCAAGATTTAGCGCGATTATCGCAATGAAAGTCAAGAAGTCCCAAAATCCTTCGCGCATAGCTTTGCCCGACATTGAAGCAATCCCTACAGGGCCTGTAACGTCAGCTTCTTGGCGGCGCATGATTAATTCATAGAAGCCACGCATCATCATCAAAGTCATTCGATAAGTGTATCCGAGCGAACTTTTAATCGCTTTGAAAAATCCGTAACGAGCATGAGACGGTGAAACACCTAACATAGGCCGCCCGTATTCTTCGTTCATAGGGATTTTAATATTCAATGTGAGATTTTCATTGCCGCGCTTAACTTCGAGAGTTACGTTTTCATTTTTAAGACTTTCGACGCGGACTTTCTCGGACATTTCGCGCCACTTTGAAACTTTTTCGCCGTTGACGCTTAAAACTTCGTCGCCAGCTTTTAAGCCCGCAATTTCAGCAGGAAAACCTGACATAATCTCGCCGATTTTTGTGCTGTCCATGTCTAAGACGCCGTGTCCGTATAAAAATGCGGCCATTAATAAAACTGCGAGCAAAATATTAAATAAAGAGCCGTTGAGCAAAATTAAAAATCTTTTCCAAGCTGCTTGTTCCTCAAAGCCTTTGCCTGAAATTACACTTTCGCCCTCTTCTTCTTCGTTCATTCCTGCGAGCCTGCAAAAACCTCCGATAGGAAATAAACGCCATGACCAAAGCATTTTAGTTTTTTTGTTCCTATGCTGAAGAATTGCCGGTCCCATTCCGAAAGCAAACTCATGAACTTGAACGCCTAAAATTTTTGCTGTAATGTAATGTCCGTACTCATGAACGATTACACAGACCGCTATAACTATAATAAAAGCTATTAAACTCGTAAGCAAAATTTATTTTCTCCTGATTAAAAAATTATTTGCCTGCAAGTATAACAAAAAAGAAGCAAGGATTTTCTCCTCGCTTCCAAAATCTTTAGGTTAAATAATTTTCTAAAATCTCTAAAATCTTTCGACTTTATATTTTTCTTCAAGTTCTTTTGAACGAGCCTGTAATAAATCCTGAGTTTTCTTCTCTCGAAGTTCCTGCTCAATGTGAGCTTTAACTTGCTCAAAAGGCATGACACTTTCCGGGACATGTTCGCCAAGTTTTATTAAATGCCAGCCAAATTGAGATTTAACAGGCTCAGAAACGTCGCCGGGATTTTTGAGTTCAAAGGCCGCTTTCTCAAATTCAGGCACCATTACGCCGCGTGGAAATTCGCCTAAATCTCCGCCATTAGCTGCACTGCCCGGGTCTATTGAAAATTCTTTAGCAACTACATCAAAAGATTTTCCTGATTTTAATTCTTCTTGAACTTTCGCGAGTGAAGCGTCATCGCTGACTAAAATATGACTTGCGTGAACTCTTTCCGGCTGTGTAAATAACTTTTGATTTTCGTCATAAAATTTTTTCACTTCGTCTTCAGTAATTGAAATATCTTGGATAACTTCTTTCATGGCCGCCTGAGCTAACATAGTTCGTTTGATGTTTTCAAGATTTTCGATAAATTCAGGTGTCTGATCTAATTTTTTCTCTTCAGCATCGAGAGCATAGAGCCTCATTGAAATTAAATCATCAATGACCATCTTTCGGCCTTGTTCGGATGAGTAAAGCATCATGGCCTGCTGCCCAAAAGGTTTGATAAATTCAAGAGCTTCTGATTCTGTGATGTCATGATCTCCAACACGCGCTAAAACTTTATCACCACTAACTGCTGCAGCTTGAGCCGCTGACGCAAGCAGAATAACGAAAAGAGAAATTAATAAAATTTTCTTTGCCATAATAAAATAAAAATCCTCCTGAAAAATTTTTAACGCGCTAAAGTTTATCACATTAAATTAAGCTATAATAACCAAAGAATTTTTTATGGAGCTGATTTTTTTTGCGAATCGTAAACACTAAGATTGTGCTTGGCCTTTCGATATGGATTTTAGGCTTTGCATTCATGGTAGCGGGCTGGCTTGTCGGCGAACTTTCAGAAAAATGGGGACGACTTCCGGGAAAAATTTTATATCGCATCGGCGCGATCATCGTTGCTGTGCCTGTTATAGTTTTATTATGGAAGACTTCGGCTTACCTCTACGTCAATCGTTTTTTTATAGCAAACTATATAAATAGCACGATTGAATTTGTGAAAGATGCTATCAAAGTTCTTTAGCGCGGCCATAAGTTTTTTTATTGCGGCGTTCATGCTTTATTTTCCGTATGAATGGTGCAAACGAAGAGGCGAAAGCGAATCACTTTACGGCCTAAAATGGTTTTTGACGAAAGAATCTAAACGCGACGTCATAATCGCGTTATTTTTTACTCTAATCCCATTAACGATAATAACTTTTTATTGGCCTGTTGAATGGGGAGGACGAGGACTCAAAACTCCAAGTTTTTGGAATGCCTTAGACGGTCTTTGCGGAGGAATAGCGGCGGCCTTTATTGAAGAAACTTTTTTTCGAGGCTGGCTTCAAACTTTGACCGTAAAAAAATTCGGTGTTTATCTTGGAATTTTCATACCGACCTTATTATTCGCGCTTAGTCATTTAATAGTTTTAACGGGCTGGCTCAGGGTTGCGACTTTCTTCCCGGGCTTAGTCATGGCAATTCTAAGACATCGCGGCGGTTCCGTATGGCCGTCAATAATCTATCACGCTATCTGTAACGTTTGGGCTGTATGGTTTGCGCCGATCGTAGTTTAGGAGTTATAAATGAAAAAAATTTTTGCGGCTCTCTTCTTGTTATTATTTTTTTTATCGTGTGCTTTTGCTGAAGAAAATTTTATTGAAATTCGAGTTCCTTGTCAGGAAAATTCTGAAGCTATAGCTGCTTTGCCCGGCGGTGAAAAAATTTCGCTTGGCCGAGTTTTAATGACGCCGTTAAAAACTAATTATCCCGCTTACACTGCAAGCAAATGGAGCGAAAATTCAACTATCTGCGCGTCAGCAGTCAATGCCATTCATATTTTATTAAACGTCGAGAAAGAACGCGGGCGAATAATAAGCCTTGTCCCTTCAGTAACGATTGCTCCAGCCGCTGAGCGAGGCTCTTTTTTTTCGATTGAGTGTGAAGCAGGAACAGGAATTTTCGGAGGTTTTGCGCCGCTCACAGGTTCAAAAGTTTTTATTGAACGCGACGGAGTAGAAATTCCTTTAGCAGACGTTCCAAAATCAAGCGATATTTTAATAATAAAAACAAAATTACCTGAATCGCCAAAAGTTTTTATGGTCGACATTGAAAACAGACCCGGCGGACGAGTCATTGCTCACGGTGCGGGCGGCTCGAAAGTCATTGCGAGAGTTATTCATACTGTCGGCGGCGTCGGAAGATTTGAAGGCACAAAATTTCAATCTGTCGGACGTATTCGCGCCTCTCATTCAGGAGTTATTGACGTATCAACTTCAAAACGTGGCGAAATAGGAGGGATTCAAATTATGCCTCTGAAACACGCTTTGACTTCAAAAGAAATGATTAACGCTTGGAAATTAACTCAATGGATGATAATTTCGCCATTGCCCGGTAATCAAGACTTAGAAGGCCGCGAGCCTTTATATAAAAATTCTTTTATTCCAGGAACGCAACTAAATGACAAACTGCCGGATATTTTCAGCCAATACGGACGAAAAAGTTTAATTCTTTGCAGACGTAACGGCGGCCAATGGGAGAGACTTCCAGAATTTTCAGGGCGAATTGACGACGCTTTGAGAAATATAACGCACTTAAGATTATATTTCCCATTCTGGAGGCTTTAGCAATGAAAATATATCTCGATATGTGTTGTTATAATCGGCCTTATGATGATCAAACTCAAATGAAAATTGCATTGGAAACTCAAGCAAAACTTTATATCCAACAACTTATTAGAGAACGTTGCTTGAATTTGGTAGGCTCATATACACTCGATTATGAGTGTTCAAATGTTCCTGTTTCTACAAGAAAAGAAGCTAGAATGAAATTCATTAATGATAATGTTTGTTATCATGTTAGCGTTGAGCGAAATGAAATAATTTCAAAAAAAGCCGCGTTAATAATGACAGCAGGTGTAAAAGAGAAGGATGCCTATCATTTGGCCTCCGCTATTTATGCCGAGTGTGAATATTTTATTTCAACTGATTTGAGGCTTCTAAAATATAAGACAGACGAGATTAAAATGGTTACGCCTATTGAATTTATAATTAAGCTGGAGGGTGATTAATTTGTTGTTAAATACTGTTGACATCATGAACAAAGGTATGCAGTGCTTGGTTGAGAATATCGGTGTTCTTGAAGCTGAACAATTCATCTCAGTTATTATGCGCGAAAAATTTGACTATACGAAGTGGCAAAGAGAATTTTATGACCATATGGACGCAGGAGAGTTTCACAAACGCGCTGTCGAATATGCAAAAGAACACCCATACAAGGGCACAGCAGAGCGACTCTAACTTAATAATAATTTCTCAATAGCGTCTTGCATTTCTTTAACTGAATGACTACGCGAACGGGCGCACTCTTGAGCTTGACGGTCGCAAATTAAACATTTTCTAAAATTTTCGCGCGATAACTTTTTCCCGTTAGAGTCTATTATGTCGATGTCAAAGAGACGTCCGAATTTGTTTTCATTTTCGATTTTTATTGCAGCCTCTTTTAACACTTCCGGCGTTGCTTTATCAACAGAAATTAAAAGCTCGTCGCCGGTGTCTTTATGAATTTCGATTGAGTCATTCACAGCAGCTTTTATATCTGCAAGCGATTCTAAAATCAGATTTTTTCCTTCATAGAAAGCCGCTCGTATTTTCTCATTAGTTTTAATCGGGCCAGGAATATTCATCGAAAACGAAATTAAGGGCGCATGATATTTTTCTAAAAAATTTCTCTGTTCATTCGCCCGTGCTTCACGCCGCGCTAACATCTGAGATAAATTTATTTCGTTGCCTGTCATAAATCAAAACTTTTTCTCCTTCAAATTATGTTAAATTATCTCATGAAAATTAAAATAAAAATTAAAAACAGGAGCGTGAAAAATTTTGCTTGAAAAATTAAAAAGCTGCTTGAAACTTTATTGGCAATTTTTGACATTCGGGAGCTTTACTTTCGGCGGCGGCTGGAGCATTGTCGCTCAAATGAAAGAATTATATGTAGATAAAGAAAAATCTTTGACCGACGAAGAACTATTAGACATTACGAGCATAGGCCGAAGTCTTCCCGGCACGATGATAGGAAATATAGCAATGTTTTACGGACATAGAGTCGCAGGATTTTTCGGCGGCGTTGCTTGCGTGTTCGGAATGATTACAGTTCCGATGATAGTTTTGTTAGTAATAACGACGTTTTACTCGGCTTTTCAAGATAATATATGGGTCGCGTCGGCAATGCGCGGAGTCAGAGCTGCTGTAGCTCCCGTAATTTTGAGCGCGTTAGTAAGAATGATTAAGAGCGCGTTCAAAGTTCCGCCGTGTTATTTAGTGGCTGCGGCGATGTTCGCCCTATATTTTTTCATGAAAATCAGCAGTGTTTGGCTCGTAATTTTCGGCGCATTGCTCGGCCTTTTAATATGCGAATATTATGAAAGGGTGAAAAAAATAGATGTTGTTGCTTCTTGAATTATTTTGGAGCTTCGTCAAAATTGGCTTCACGAGTTTTGGCGGCCTTTCGATGATCCCGTTAATATCAAGCGAAATGATTTCTCACGGCTGGATGACTGCCGCTGAAGTTTCTGATATTGTCGCAATAGCCGAGATGACTCCGGGACCTTTAGGATTAAACTGTGCGACGTTTGCAGGAATGAGAGCAGCGGGAATTTTAGGGGCTTTCGTTGCGAACTTGGGCGCGCTTTCTCCGACTTTCACACTTTGTTTTGCGGCAGCGATTTTCTTTGAACATTTCAAAAATAATAAACGTCTTTCTCAAATAATGCTTGGAGTTCGTCCGGCTTGCGTTGGACTTGTTGCAGGAATTATTATTGAGTTAGCAATCGTGAATTATTCAGGCGAAAATTCTCAAATTCATTTGCCTTTATTAATCTTAGGACTTGTCGATTTAATTTTATTGTTGAAATTCAAAATTTCGATTCCGCTCGTGATTTTGTTCAGTGCGATTGTCGGAATAATTTTTGCCGTGATAGGGGTGTAAAATAAAAAAATGAATCAGGAAAACTTAATCAAAATTAAAAATCTTCGTCATGAGCTTCACGAACACCCGGAGCTTTCAATGAACGAACTCGAAACTAAACGCCGCTTAATGGATTTTATCGAAGAAAACACTCGTCTCGCCGTTGTCGATTGCGGACAATATTTCTTTGTGTCGCGTTACGTCGAAGGCACAAAGGGAATAGCTTTCCGTGCTGATATGGACGCTTTGCCGATGGACGAAGTTATAAACCTTTCTTATGCCTCAAAAAATCCCGGTGTTGCTCATAAGTGCGGACATGACGGACACTGCGCGGCTTTATGCGGGCTTGCTCTCGAACTTGATAAAATGGAATTAAAACGCTCAGTATATTTAATTTTTCAACACGCCGAAGAAACCGGGCAAGGAGCGCAGGAATGTTCAAAACTTTTGCATGAACGTAATATAAGCTCTATTTACGCTTTCCATAACTGGAGCGGCTGGCCTGAAAGGAGCATTGTTATTCGCGACGGGCTTTGCCAATGTTCGTCGGCAGGTCTTACCATAAAATTCACGGGCAAAACTTCACACGCAAGCGAGCCTGAAAAAGGAATCAATCCGGCTTTTGCAATCGCTAAAATAATTTCAGAGATCGAAACCATAACAAGCAAAAATAAAAAAATTCTCTGCACGATCGTAAATATAAAATTAGGCGAAAAAAATTTTGGAATTTCTCCAGGCGACGGCGAAATTTCTTTGACATTGCGCGCTGAACGTGAAGAAGACATGAGAGTCTTTCGCAACGCCGTCGTGAATTTAGCTGAACGTCTTGCGAATGAAAACTCAATGACTGTCGAAATTATCGGAAGCGATTATTTCCCTGAAACTTTGAGTGATTCCCGCTGTGTCAAAAAAGTTATCGAGGCCACTAAAAAATTAAACCTGCAAGTTATAGAAATGCCTGAGGCTATTCGAGCTTCAGAAGATTTTGGATTTTATACGAAACAGATTCACGGCGCGATTTTTTACATCGGCAACGGCGAAAATTACCCGGCAATCCATACGGCTGAATATGATTTTAATGATGAGATTTTAGAAACGGCAGTCGATATGTTCTTGAATATTCTTGAAGAATAGAAATCTCGATATAATACTATGTCAAACATCGATAAAATTATCGAAAAAATGGAACGCCAGCCTAACGGAATTAGGCCGGAAGAAGCTGATAAAGTCTTAATGGCATACGGATATTTACCTGTACGACATAAGGAAAGTCATAAACATTACTTAAACTCTGAGACAGGCGATTTAACCACGATAAAACAGGAAAATCCCTTGAAAAAAGCATATGTTATCGACATTCTAAACCGCATTAAAAATAAAAGGAGCAAATAAAATGACAATTGAAGATTATATGAATTTGCCATACACGAAAATCATCGAAGAATTAAACGATGAGAGCGGACATTATTTTTTTGGAAAAATACTCGAACTTGACGGCTGTCAAAGCAGCGGGAACACTATCGAAGAATTAAACGAAAGTCTCGATGAAGCTATGGAAGGCTGGCTTTATGTGAAATTAACGCGCGGCCTTCATATACCGCTCCCTCAAGAACAAAAAGCCGTGAACTTCTAAAAAATCTCCATAACTTGACCAAAGCAGGAAGCGGTGTTTCTAATATTACGAAATTTACGAATTATCCGCAGTATATCGCGAAAAATTTTCCGACTTTTTGTCCTCTTTGAAAGGATACTTGCGAATCAGGCATATATAAAAAATAAAAAAATCCCTCGATCGCTCGGGGGATTCTTTATAATTTTCGATTGCAAACTTTGATGTAATTAACGAATGAACAGGCCGACGTATTTTGAACTTTTTACAAAGTTGCCTCCGGAAGTTGCAGTTCCACTGCTCGCGCCGACAAGGCCGACAGTATCTTTACGGTTTAACAACTTTTCTCTGACTCTTGCATCGTTAATTTCGTACCACGCGTACCATGTTCCGTCGTCTACGCCGTCGCCGAACGAATAACCGCTTTTAATCTCGTCGTTACCAAGATATTTTTTTATCTTGTCCTTTACACCGCTGAGCTTTACTTCCGAAAACTTTTTGCCGTCGCTGTCTTTTGCTTTGCCCTGAACATAAGGTATATTCTCGGCGTACCATTCGAGGGCGGCTGTCTTCATGTTGCGAAGGTCGCTGACGATGTCGGCGGCTCTTGCTGACGATACGGCCTCAGTGCTTGATAGCAGCATCATCGCGCTCAAAATTCCGATTACTATGATGACGATTAATAACTCAACAAGCGTGAAGCCTCGACGTTTGGCGTACTCTTTCATGGATTTTTATTCCTTAAAA
>JAFVEW010000127.1 GCA_017475805.1 Synergistaceae bacterium
CCAAAGCCGGTGCCTCCGTAAGTGT
The DNA here is from genome assembly GCA_017475805.1 of Synergistaceae bacterium. Next base: position 26 of record JAFVEW010000127.1, read on the forward strand.
TGCGCCTGTTGACGCTCTCGCGCGGGGATAAAATTTTCATCACGCCCTCATCAATCTCAGGGATATGCTCCTGCCACTGCTTAAAGGTCAGCTCCTCAAAACGCAGGTTATTTTCAATGCACCAGCCCGTCAGTTTTCCGACTTTAAGATGAGCCTCGCGGAACGGGACGCCTTTTGAAACTAAATATTCGGCTATGTCCGTCGCAAGCGAGTAGCCTTTTTCAAGCCCTGACAGTGCCGCCTTCTCATCGACTTCAACCTTTCCGAGAAGCGCGGAAATAATTTTCACGGTGCTTTCAACTGTATCGAGCGAAGTCCATAGCCCGCGCTTGTCTTCCTGCAAATCCCTGTTGTAAGTCATCGGAAGACCTTTGAGCGTTATCAAAAGGTCTATTAAATGCCCTATGACCTGTCCTGTTTTTCCGCGCGCAATTTCTAAAACGTCCGGATTTTTTTTCTGTGGCATCATGCTCGAACCGGTGCAAAATTCATCGGGAAGGATTATGAAAGCAAATTCCTGAGTGTTCCAAGTTATTAAATCAGTGCAGAGCCTCGACACGTGAACCATTAAGACGCTCGCAAAATAATGATAGTCCGTCATGTAATCGCGGTTAGCCACGGTATCTAAACTGTTGCGGGTCGGACGGCCGAAGCCCAAAATTTTTGAAGTCATTTCGCGGTCTATCGGCAAGGTCGAGCCTGCCAATGCCCCGGCACCGAGCGGTGATTCGTTCAGTGATTTTAGCGCAAAATCGAGCCGTTCCAAATCCCTGTCAAAAGCCTCATGCCATGCGAGCCAGTAATGACCCATTGAGATTGGCTGAGCCTGCTGCATGTGCGTGTAGCCCGGAATGATTACGTTAAGATGTTTTTCGGCGTTTGACGTAAGGACTTGCAGTAAATTTTTTAATTCTTCACGCAAAGTTTTTAATCTTTCGCGCAGGTACAGCCTTGTCGTCGTTGCAACCTGATCATTCCTGCTCCGTGCCGTGTGAAGTTTCGCGCCCAAAGGTTCAATTTCAGTGAGTCTCGCCTCGATGTTCATGTGAACGTCTTCAAGGTTTTCTGACGGAATGAATTTTCCGCTCCTGACTTCTTCCAGAACTTTTCTGAGTCCGGCAGCGATTTTTTCCGCCTCGTCTTCTTTTAACAAACCCGTTGCGCCGAGCATTTTAACGTGTGCAAGGCTGCCCTGAATATCGCATTCAGCCATGCGCCAGTCGATGTCGAGGGACTGGGTGAAATCCAAAACTTCGGCTGCCATGTCTTTTTTGAATCTTCCGTGCCACATTGAAAACTTTTCTCCTTAAATTTTTATTTTCTAAATTATAATCGCGCGGAAAAATTTTTGAGTTTATGGCAAGCCTTTGGCAGAAAAGACAAAATAAATTTTTTAATAAAAAAATTGACAAGACGTTAATATGCTATAATAGGCTTCGACTTAAAAAATCTATTACGGCACTCGACTTCGGGCGAATGCTCTCTGTCGTATCTTGTCTATAAGTAATTATAGCATAGCAAAGATAGGACTGATTGTAAGCCGTGGGCTAAGGTTACGCGCCGGGCAGTTGCTTCATTAAAAGGTTATTGTTTGGCGCATTGTTTTGAATTTTCAAAGGAGGAAAGCTACATGTTAATTAAGTGTCCTGAATGTAATGCGGAAGTCAGCGATAGCGCGCTTAAATGTCCGCAGTGTGGAAAACAGCTCAGGAAACCTAAGCGCGGTTTGTTCGGGAAAATTTTTCTCTGGCTGTTTTACCTTTTTAACATTTTCATGTTAATCTGGCTTGTTGGTGGTATGAATGCGGCTTCTACGTCAATGAACAGCATGGCATCAGAAGCAGAGAGAGCTGGGGCTGCAATCGGCACAGGAATTGGAGCGACTATCATCATATTTATTTGGGCAATAGGAGATGTTATCACGGGATTGCTCGCTTTGATGACGCGCCCGAAATCATAAAATTGAAGAAAAACGAAGCCCCCGAAGTTCAAGGGGCTTTTTCTTTTTATAAAAATTTTATTCCCTAAAATACAACCTGAACGAGAAACATGTAAAGCAAAGTTCCAGCGGTTATGCTTAATAAAGTGTTGTGCCGCAAAATTTGAAGCAGAATTACTGCAAGGCTCGCAATAACTTCCGAAACTCCGTGGGAACCTTCAAAAAAATTTACGTTTCTCAGACAGTAAACCGCAAGCATCATCATCACGGCATAAGGCAGTAACCGACCAAGATATAAAATAAAATCAGGCGTTCTTTTCCCGAAGGCCATGAACGGCAAAAATCTTAATAAAACCGTTACAGCTCCGGCAATTAAAATTATTATTCCGGCATTAATATCAAACATGATTTTTACTCTTCTTTCTTAACAAAAGAAACATCGCCGTTATTAAAATCAGTCAATTTTCCCTTAGTGTAATTATAAAAGAACCCCTGAGATTTTCAGAGGCTCTTTTTGTTGTTTTCTTGACTTAATGACATCGCTAAAATTGTCTTAGTCGTTAAAAGCCATTTCTTCAGGATGAAAGACTTCATCAAAACGTTCAGGTGTCAGAAATCCTAACTTCACGCACGCTTCTTTGAGTGATAAATTTTCTTTGAAGGCAAGTTTTACAGTCTTTGCAGCATTCTCGTAACCGATATAAGGATTTAAGGCAGTTACAAGCATCAATGAGTTATCAAGATTGCTTTTCATTTTTTCTACGTTAGCCTTTATACCGCTTGCACAGTTCTTGTTGAAAGAATTTATTGAGTCGCTCAAAAGTCTTGTTGACTGTAAAAAGTTATAAGCCATAACGGGCATGAAGACGTTAAGCTCAAAATTTCCCTGACTTGCTGCAAAACCTATTGTAGCGTCATTGCCCATGACCTGCACAGCTACCATCGTAACCTGTTCGCATTGTGTCGGATTTACTTTGCCCGGCATTATCGAACTTCCCGGCTCATTTTCAGGAATGAAAATTTCACCAAGACCGCAGCGAGGTCCTGATGCGAGCCAGCGAATATCGTTAGCAATTTTCATCATGTCTGCAGCGAGAGCTTTTAAAGCCCCATGAGCAAAAGTTAATTCGTCCTTTGAAGTCAACGCATGAAATTTATTTTTCGCCGTAATAAATTTTTCATTCGTGATTTTGGAAATTTCTTCTGCTACTTTTTCAGCAAAACCTTTCGGAGCGTTTAAGCCTGTTCCTACAGCCGTACCACCTAAAGCTAATTCGCTCAAAGGTTTCAACGCTAAATTTATCAATTCTACGTCGCGTTCAAGAGAAGCACGCCAGCCACTGATTTCCTGAGCAAAACTTATCGGCACAGCATCTTGAAGGTGTGTACGCCCTGATTTCACTATGTTTTTATTTTCCTCCTCCAAAAGTTTGAACGTTGCTATTAAATTTTCTACAGCAGGTATCAAATTTCTTTTCATTGCAAGGAAAGCAGCAATGTGCATTGCCGTTGGAAACGTATCATTTGAGGACTGCGACATATTTATATCATCATTAGGATGAAGCAATTTTTTCAACGCAAGTTCATTTGCTCGAGTGGCTATCACTTCGTTGGCGTTCATGTTTGATATTAATGCCGGATTAATAATTTTAATTGCCGGAGCTGTATTGATTTTAAGTTCTCTTGAGCAATGATATAATATCATGAATTATTATATCTATTTAGAAGGGATTGTATTGCGTATGAAAAAAATTTTCCCCGTTGCTGTCATTTTGTGCGGTATGATTTGTACGTTTGCTTTTGCTGACGAGTTACACAACACGCCCAAAATGAGAATCGAACACGACACTATGGGCGAAGTCAAAGTCCCAGTCGAAAAATATTGGGGCGCACAGACTCAGCGAAGCTACGAAAATTTTAACATCGGTCGAGGAATTGAGACGATGCCGCGAGAAATAACACAGGCTTTTGGAATTTTGAAAAAAGCTGCTGCACGCGCAAATAATTCTTTAAAGCCCGATAAGATGACGAGTGAAAAACTTGCTATAATCGAACAAGTTTGCGATGAAATTATTGCAGGTGCATTAAACGAA